>CADBPX010000101.1 GCA_902796625.1 uncultured Pseudomonadota bacterium | reverse complement strand
TGCCGGTATCCATCTGGTTATTGCCACGCAAAGACCGTCCGTTGATGTCATTACCGGCACAATTAAGGCTAATTTACCAACTCGCCTTTCGTATAAAGTAGCGAGTCCGGCAGATTCAATGACGATTCTCAATACTACCGGTGCTGAAGATTTGTTGGGGCGCGGTGATTCATTATTTATGGAAGAAAACGGAACCTTAACCCGAACTTTGGGGGCATATATGTCAAATGACGAAATTATGCGAATTTTGGAGCCGTTCCGCTGTGAAATTAAAGAGCCGGCGTCAACTGAGATTATGGTGGCCGAACAAACTGCCACTCCTCGTCCGGCCGGAACCACTGCAGAACCGAAAAAAGTCGGTTTATGGATGAAGATAATTGATTTATGGAATCGCTTAGGCAAAAGACAACAAACCAAAATAATTAACTTTATCTGGAGCGTAATCGCCGGAGGGTATGCGGCGAAAAAAGCTTCATCTAAACGACGCAGATAAATATATAAAAAACCTTATGATCGACCGGTGGTATAAACAAACCGGTCGAATTTTATTCGGCTTTCATCCATGGCTCGTTGCCACTTTTCCTCATCTTTAGTGCGGAATAAGAGATCATTATTGCCGTCGATAACCAGCCAATCGTTTTCGTACAACTCATTTTCCAGCTGTTGCGGATACCAAAAAGAATAGCCTAACGCAATTAATTTTTCTGACGGTCCCTGATTAAATGCAATATCCGTCAGTACTTCCATTGTTGAAGATACGGCAACATTTTGGTTAATCAGAATACTCCCCTCTTTTATATAATCCGTACTATGCAAGACCATGCCCCGCACCTGTTCCACCGGTCCTCCGGAATACAGCACAACATCATTTAAGCGGCGATAATTTTTCTCCGTTAACTGCATACTGATGTCTGAAAAAGTTACGTTATCCAAACGCTTATTAATAACCAGTCCCATCACACCATTACGGCGATGCGAACATATATAAATTACGGAATGATCAAATACACCGCCATTCGACAGCATCGGCGTGGCTACCAGATATTTTCCCGTTAATGTGTATTTATCATCAAAGCTTTCCATATATTTGACCTGACATAAAAAACTGTTGATTATTTTTCTTTTTATACTATCATTAAATTAATAATATTTGAAGTAAAAAAGTAAAATGAAACGTTTATTTATTCTTTTTTTTAATATAGTTTTTTTTATTTTCCTTTTCAACAGATTTGCCAATGCTGTTGAATTGCCGAAATTGCCTGAAGATTTTCAAGGTAGTGTTACACGTCAGAGAGTTGAAAGAATTGCTACCGAAGATAATACCGAAACCAATCTGGGAGAATATGGTCTGGTCTATTGGGAAATCATAAAATATTTTTATGATAAATATCCTAATATTCAGGAGGTTGATGACGAAGTAATTATGGACGACTTACAGCTTTTCTTCCCGCAGTTGACACGCCAAGAACTGCTTGATCGGGTAACCTGGCTCAACCGCGGTATTGAAGCTTATGAAGGTATAAAAGATCTATATCAAAAATATCTTGAACTTAAACTGGCTCCTCATACCTATAAAGCCGTACATTCCGAAGATGATTATGATCATCCAGATGAAGTACCGTATATTGAGCCTCAAGACGGAAAATATTTTAAGGTTTATAATTTTAAGAAATTCCTGACATACAGTCAAAACCAAGATGAAAGGAATGCTATACGCGATTATAAGAAAAAAAAGAAATCTGAAATCAGTCTTGTTGATCGCATTGCCGATATGTTCAATCGGCTCGAATTTAAGAAACTCTTCTTTTACGGAGAAAAATATAAAAATCCGTGGCTTTCTGATTTGGGAATAACCAAATTTTTGCAGCAACGCAACTATAAAGTAAGATTAATTACTCCGCATACCTATGTTGATAAACAGCAAGAAATTCTTGTCGGACTGCAGTTTGATACAGATGGAAATCATTTTATTATTGCCAACGATTTAGCTCCTAATGTCCGAAGACCGATAGTAGATTTAAGCCAATCATCTAATGTAGAAAGCTATCAAGTTCTGTACCCGGCACCGATGCCATCAGTTAATTTACCACACATACATAAATATTACGGAAATTTTCTTATTCCAATCAAAATTAAAGTTGCCGATCCGCAAAAAGATGTCAAAATTCGCGCTATTGTCGATTTAACAACTATGGGAAATTCAGGTATATCTTTTCATGATGTTATTCCGCTGGAGTTAAATATCGAAGCAAGCGGTAAAGATTATTTTGCTAACGGGTACGATAACTTTTTTAATAATGCCTTGCAAAACATTCCTAAGCGCGATCCGTTGCATTTGTACTTTAAAAAAATCGTCGTTGATAATGATGCCGAAGGACAAACCGTTCGTGTAGAATTTGAAACCGATAAAAAAATATCATCTCTGGCAATTTATCTGGAGGAAAAAGACGGTTATACCAAATTCAATGCTCCGCTTATAAGCATTCAGGATAACCGTATTTATGCACGTTTTATCCAAACCAATCCCGACCAAAAGAAAAACTTAGTTGATTCTGAATTTACCTTAACCGCTGTTCTTAACAACACTTATTACTATCGTGATACGCTGATTGCCGGTAGCGCATCAAATTTTGATGTTAATGCGGTTAAACTAAATTTAGGTTTGGTTCTGTTAGCAATTATCGGAGGTTTTATTTTAAATTTTATGCCATGCGTTTTTCCTGTTCTATCTTTCAAAATAATTGCTTTAAGTCGAGCCGTAAAACAAAAGAAAAAAATATTGCGTCAATCTTTATGGAAAACAATTTATGGTATTTTTGCCGGATTCAGCCTGATTATTTTATCTTTGCTGTTGGCTAAATATCTGGGATATTCTCTCGGTTGGGGTATGCAATTTCAAAACATGAGCTTTTTAGTGATAATGACCTTTATTTTAGCTTCATGCATCATTGTTTTACCCTATATCCAAACCGATAAATTACACAAACATCTTCAAAGCAAAAACCAATATTACGATTTTTTAATCGGTACCTTAATTGTGCTGTTGGCAACACCATGCACCGGACCTTATTTAGCAACGGCTATCGGCTTTGCTTTAACGGGGACGTACGCAGATATTATAATTTTGCTCTATGCCGTAGCACTGTGATTATCGCTACCTTATTTTCTGGTTATTTACCTTAAAGATCCGGAAAATCTTTTTCCTAAACCGGGAAAATGGATGGAAATTTTGCAGGCTGTTATGAAAATAATGCTTTATCTGACAATCTTGTGGTTCTTCTGGTTAATGTATAACCAAACAGACGGCAAATGCATTGCAAAAATAGTTGCCCTATTAATTGTCTTTATGGGAGTATTTTGGCTCTACAATCGTTTTAACTTATTTTTAGACGGACTTAACCGCTCGCAAATTTCCACTAAATTAAAAAATAAGTATAAAAAAAATGCCCTAACCTTTATGATAACGGTTTTCATAATTATTACCGGCCTTGCTGCTGTTATTGCGCAAAGAAGTTATCAGCAAAATTATGAAAAAAATATACAAAATCGCGAGTTGGCAATTGATACTGCTTTAATTCAGGAAAAATTACGCCAAGGGCATTCGGTATTGGTCGAAATACGAGCCGATTGGTGTATGACTTGTCAGGTTAATGGGGCTTTAGTATTCACAAAAAATAAGCTTGATGACTGGAAAAATCGCTATAATTTAGATTTTATTCGGGTCGATTGGACTAATTATAATAAAGAAACGCTGAATTTTATGGAAAAACACGGGCGTAAAGGACTACCTTTTTATATTCTTTATACCCCATTCGTACGAGAAGGAATTGTGTTATCAGAAATTCTCGCGGATTCTGAAGTTGAAGATATATTGCAAAATCGCTTTTAGCTTCAAGAACAAAGTTCCAAAACAATTTGATTAAGTAAAACCTGTCCCTGACGTGTTGCTTTAACATTCATATTATCAGCGGTAATCAATCCTAATTTGCGCAAATTTTCAAAATTTTCGCGGTTAATAAATTCAAAAAATGACAAGCCGCAAATCTGCTTAAAATCAGCAAAATTAATCCCTTCGGATAAGCGTAAGCCCATAATAATCAATTCTTCCGCTTTTTCTTCGGCCGATAAAACTTCTTGCTTGTCCGGATATTCCAAAGCCAGATGTCGGCCATTGTGAAACAGTCGGCCATGGGCCGTCGGCCCGATACCGATGTAATCTTCCCCATGCCAATAAGTTAAATTATGTTTTGATTCGTACCCGGATTGAGCAAAATTTGATATTTCATACAGATTATATTGATGTGAACGCAAATAATCAACTGTTTCGTGATACATCAAAACTGCCTGTTCATCATCTAAAGGGGTGATATGCCGACGAGCAAACAAGGTATTTTTTTCAATTGTAAGCTGATACAATGAAAGGTGACGCAAGCCATAGGAGCATATTTCCTGCAGTTCATTTTGCCATTGCTGAAAATTTTGCTTAGGGCGGGCATAAATTAAGTCTGCCGAATGATTATCAAAAACTTTGACAACTTCTTGAAGACAAAGTCGCGCTTGCTCTAAACTGTGAGTGCGCCCCAAAAAGCGTAAATCATTTTCATTCAGAGCCTGAACTCCCAGTGATAAGCGATTAATACCGGCCGCTTTAAGATCACTAAACATTTGCTTGTAATAACTGTTGGGATTGGCTTCCAAACTTATTTCCGCCTCAGAGTTTATCGGCCATTTGCGGCATATAAAATCTATAATACGTTCAATATTCTGCGGCTTCATCAAAGATGGGGTACCGCCGCCGAAAAAAATTGATCTTACTTTGCGTTCAGAGGTAAGCCGATGATATTGTTCCAAGGCGTTTAGATATTCGGCGACAATTGCGTCTTCAGGAATACGTGATGATACTCGGCTGTAAAAATCGCAATACGGGCACTTGCTTTTGCAGAATGGCCAGTGAATATAAACGGCAATTTCCTGCGGAGCGTACATTAAAACAGCCCGAGTAGTTTATTCCATATAACCGGCCACCATGTATAAAGAGAGGCTAGCCATACAACGGCGGCATTTATAAATGCTATCAATACCAAAAGGCTGCCTATGTCTTTAGCTTTTTTGGAAAGCTCATGATATTGCGGAGAAATTCGATCTATAATCGTTTCGATTGCCGTATTAACCAGTTCCATAAGCAAAATCAGTATCAAACTGCTCCACAAAATTGCTTTAAGCCATAATGGAATCGGCATTAATGCCGCAGTAATCGCTAAAACGATACACAGCAATATATCTTGGCGAAATGCTTCTTCGCTTTTATATGCTGCAACAAAGCCATCGTATGAATATTTAAATGCCATTAAAATTCTTTTTAAACCGGTATATGGTGATTTCATTATTCTACTCTCCCTTGCTTTTCTTATATCGGCTTGCGACGATTTGTAAAGTTTTTTTTATCTTTTATAGAATAAAACTCTTGAATTTATCAAAAAAATGGCTAACATAGCCCTGTATGAATTAATAAGGAGAATTGATTATGTCTGGATTTTATAGTGAAAAAGGCGTTAACTACGGATTAGTAATATTAATAGCGGTTTTAGCAGCCGTTATCAGTTCTGTTGTAACTTATAAGGCAACAGCCGGAAGCGGTGCTAAGTTTGCAATTATTGATATTCCGAGAGTATTGATGTCATCAAAAGACGTAGCCGCTCTTAAGAGCGAAAGAGAGGCGCAAATTAATGAATTGCAAAAAATGGCAAAAGATGCCAATGTTAAAATTGAGGCTGAAAAAGATAAAGCAGCAAGAAAAAAATTGTCTGAAAAATATTTAGCTGAAATTAATGAAAAGAAAGATGGATATGACAAAGTTTATGCATCTGCCATTCAAGCCTCTGATCAAAAATTAAATGAGCTTATTCTTTCTGTTGCCAAAAAAGAAGGATTGGCTGTAGTTATTAAGAAAGAAGCTGTAATCAACGGCGGAACAGATATTACGGAATCGGTTATAGATTTAGTAAAATAATTTCTGACGATGCAGTTTCATTAAAGAAGAAATTTATAGCAGATTTAAGGAGGCGCAATGCCTCCTTTGTTTATGCAATCTCATCAGCTTTGGTTTGAATTTCCAGCCACTGATTCTCTAATTCATCTATTTTGGCTTTATTTTCGGCCAACTTACTGCTCAGCTCATCAAATTTCAGCGGATCATCCGTATATAAATTTGGATTGCTTAAGGAGATTTCTATTGCTTTATTTTCTTGCTCAAGCTTTTCTAATTCTGCCGGTATTGTTTCCAGCAGATATTTTTCTTTATAACTCAATTTTAAGGTTTTATTTTTTTCTTTTACTTTAGCTTCGGTTTTAGCGACAACTTTTTTCTCTGCCTTTATCGGCGTATTTTTAAGTTTTTGCAAAAGTTCCGTATAGGTTCCGACGTGTTCATAAACACTGCCGTCACCCTTCATGTATAGCAACGATGTGGCAACTTTATCCATAAAATCACGATCGTGGCTGACAATCAGAACCGTCCCCTCATATTCGGCCAAAACTTCCTGCAACAAATCAAGAGTATCCATATCCAAATCATTAGTCGGCTCATCTAAAACCAAAAAATTAGATGGTTTGGCCAAAGCCACCGCCAGCATTAAACGATTTTTTTCACCGCCGGAAAGCGCAGAAACCGGACATTGAGCCTGATCCGGCTTAAACAGAAAATCTTTCAGATAGGCCACAACGTGCCGGAAATGGCCGCGTACCCAGATATGATCGCCTTCGTTGCATAACGTTTTCCATAAAGTTTTTTTCGGATCTAAAGTTATGCGATTTTGATCGAAGTAGGCCTCTTGCAAATTCTTTCCGATGCGAACAAATCCGGAATCCGGTTCCAAACGTTTAGTCAACAGTTTAATCAAAGTTGTTTTACCCGAACCGTTCGGACCGACAATTCCCAACTTATGTCCGCGTATAACCCGAATCGAAAAGTCTTTAACGATTTCCCTTGCGGCGAATTTTTTATATATATGTTTAGCTTCGATAACCATTTTGGAACGCAAATCCGGCGTTTCAATCTCCATATTTACCGAACCCATAGCTTTAATCTGTTCTCGCCGTTCCTGTCGCAATTGCTGCAAACGGCGTAGTCTACCCATATTACGCTTACGGCGGGCGGTTACTCCTTTATGAAGCCATTCGGTTTCCTCGGCAATTTTCTTATTTAAGGCCTTTTGTTCGATAATTTCCTGTTCGATAACCTGATCCTGCCAATCTTCGAAATACTTAAATCCTTTATTGTTGCGGCGCAATATGCCGCGATCAAGCCAAAAAGTTGTCTGAGATATATGTTCTAAAAATGAACGATCGTGACTTATAACAATCAGCGCGCCCTTAAATTTTATCAATATATCTTCTAATTTTTCAATTGTTTCAATATCTAAGTGATTGGTCGGTTCATCAAGCAACAGTATATCCGGCTCGGCAATTAACGCTCGAGCCAATGCAGCCTTCCGCCGTTCTCCTCCCGATGCTGTTTCCGGCGACTGATTTTCGGCAATGGAAAGATATTCAATTAATTGATCGGCGCGATAAGTCTGATCTTTTTCCGTTGCCGGCAGACCTGCTTCGACAACTTGCCGTAAGGTTTGAAAGCCGTCAAAAATCGGCTCTTGCGGCATATATCCCACCCGAACTCCGGGCTGAATAAAAAATTCGGCGCCATCCGGCTCTATTTCTTGAGCTATAACTTTTAAGAGCGTGGACTTACCGCTTCCGTTGCGGCCGATTAAACAAATCTTATCTCCACGATTTATGTATAAATCGACACCGCTAAATACTGGGTTCAGACCAAAACTTAAATGGGCGTTTTTTATCGTATATATCGGAGCTTCAACAACCATCATAAAACCTTTCTGCCTATATCTAAAACAAATTATAAAATATTACAAGACATTTATTTTTACCTTGAAAGGAATATTTTTTCGTATTAGTATATGACGAATCATTTTTAAGAAGGTGAATTATGAAAAAAATTGTACTTTGTTTTGCCGTTTATTGTTTTTATCAACCTTATGCAAACGCACAAAACGACATAATATCAGAAGATTTACTGCTGGGAAATGCGGTTTCTTCATCGGTAGTTCAAGAAGAAAAAAACGATAATAAAGAAACAGCAAAGGAAAACACAAAAGAACAAATGAAGGTAGACAGCTCTGAAAACGGTGAAAAAAATGGAATCGGTCATAAAATTTTAAGTTTTATCAAAAAACCGCTTGATCTGTTTTATTCTGCCGATGATGAAGTAAAAAGTGATGACGGAACAAAAGAAACATTTTTAGATAGAAGTATACGTCAGGCAAATGAAGGTAGTATTGAAGATCAGATGAATTTAGGCTATATGTATTTGTACGGCACCAATGGTGTTGAACAAGATTTTGCCAAAGCATTGGAATATTATACAATGGCCGCCGAACAAAATGATCCTAACGCCCTGAACAACTTAGGCAGTCTTTATTTTAATGGTATCGGCACCACTGCCGATCCGAAAAAAGCTCTGTCATTATTTAATAAATCAGCAGAACTAGGTAATGAATATGCGGCCGTAAATTTAGCCTTTATCTATCTAACCGGCGGCACCAAAAATGAGCTTCGTAATCGTAAAGCCGTTGCCCTTTTTCAAAAAGCCGCAGATTCCGGTAATAAAATTGCCAAATTTATGTTGGGTTACGCCTATTATACCGGTTTTGTCGTACCGCAAAATTATGACAAAGCTTTTAAACTGATTCAAATTGCGGCCTCCGATGATTCTCTTATTGATGAAGCCCAATACGTTATGGGAGAAATGTACATTAACGGATACGGAACGGTTCAAAACTATCAAAAAGCCATTCAATATCTTCGCTATGCCGTGGGACAGGGTAATCAAGATGCCTATATGGCATTAGCTAAAATTTATCATGAAGGTAAAATTGATAATGCTAATTTGGTAAGAGCTCACGCTTTATACAATATTGCCGCAGCTAATAATATTGCCAATGCCGCTGAAAAGCGCGATAAAATCGGCAAACAATTAAAAATGGAAGAGCTTACCGAAGCTCAAAATGAAGCACAAAACTTCAAAGCGGAGCCATCTGAGCTGACAAATTATATTCGTCAAACCTATGGAAATAATATTCGTGATTACATAAATAATAACATATATTTCACAAAAAACATTGTAAAATAGAGGGAAAATGAGTATCAGAAATAAAAAACGAATCTTTAAGAAAATAATTTCATGGGCCGGTTTGTTCTTTTTCGGTGTTGCCGCGTTTATGATTTATCGGCAACTGTCAAAATATACTATGGAAGAAATCAAAGATGCAATTATCGAAACTCCCAATAAAAACATTATATTGGCGTGCATCGCTTCTTTTATCGGATACATGGCTTTATCGTCATATGATTATTTGGCCTTAAAATATATAAAGCATAAACTTGCAGCGTGGAAATGGATTTTTGCCGGATTTATCGGCTTTGCCGTCAGCAATAATGCCGGTCATGCAATCGTTTCTGGCGGAGCGATCAGATACAGACTTTATACTCGTTGGCGTATTCCGGCCAGCAATATCGTAAAAATGGTGACATTTTCCGGCTTTACCTATCTTATTGCTTGTTTTTTCCTAATTATTATCGGATATTTGTGTTCTCCGGATCATCTACTGAGTTCGGTATCATCTCCTTACGTTAATTGGACTGTTGTTAATTTATCAGTTGCAGGATTGGCCTTTTATTTTTGGGGATGCATTTACTATAAGAAACCGATTATCATTAAGGAAATCGAATTTTATCCTCCATCACTCAAGTTAGCGATAGCGCAGACAATTATCGGCAGTATTGATATTTTAATGGCCTCGCTGGTGCTATATTTTCTGATGGAAAGTTATGTCGACATCCCGTTCTTCACTTTTATCGGCGCCTTCATTATTGCCCAAGTATTAGGAGTATACAGTCAGGTACCGGGAGGATTGGGCGTTTTTGAATTGGTCTTTACTAACCTTTTACCGGAAGATCAAAACCAAGCAGTTTTATTTGCTATTTTGATTTTATACCGCATTATTTATTACCTGTTGCCACTAATTATCTCAGGAATAGTGTTGCTGATGTATGAATTCAAAATAGCCGGACGAAAAAATATTCGCAAACGCACAAAATAATTGTTGACATTTGTTTCGTCTCATTGTAATAATCATTCTGTTTTGGCGGGGTAGCTCAGTTGGTTAGAGCAGCGGAATCATAATCCGCGTGTCGTTGGTTCGAATCCGACCCTCGCTACCAGTTAAACCTCGGCTTATAAAAAGCCGAGGTTTTTGTTTGTAATTTTACTGATTTAAGATAAAATATAAAATGATCTTTATTTATTAACCTCATTAAGTTTAATCATGCATTCGATTGCCTCGCCATAGGTTACCACCGAATTAATGCACGGTTCTTTTATCCGCTCGCTACTTGCCGTTGACGAACAGCCGCCGCACATCATCAGGGATAACAGTATTATAGCAATCGCAATCACTTTTGACAGTTCGAACCACCGTTCTAACTTTTTCAATAGTTTCTGCCGCTCGTTCCTGCGCTCGGTTATACTTTGATATT
>CADBPX010000100.1 GCA_902796625.1 uncultured Pseudomonadota bacterium | reverse complement strand
GCATATTTATTTATTGTGCGAATATGTTGGTAATCAGTAAAGTAAAGCAACGGCCGCAAGACGATTTGGTAGCCGTGCCAATAGCGCGGATAAGTAATGCGATGATGAAGCAAAACATTTTGGCAAAGAGCTTCGATCGGATATATATCAGCCCAATTGACATTACTGTTTCTTACCGTGTACAGCGGTGCGACAAAAAATCTTTCAAAACTCGGTTTATCTGGTTCAGAGCGGGATATCAGCAACATAACGGCATCGGTGTAATTATCCGCTATACGTCCGTATAGTGATGGATAAAAACCTTCCCGGGTAAAAACAGAACAAGATTTATTAATGTTATTTTCCGTCGGTTGAGAAGGAATGAATTGCGTAATACATCCCAAAAAGATTAAAAAAAATGCCCAAAATAACGGGTAAAAACTACGTATTTTCATAAAATACTTTCAAAATAACATTTACTATGCACGTAAGTCTAAACTCTTACATAATTGAATGCAAGTTATTTTTGTCGTTAATCCGAAAAGTTCCAAGGTCGGGATGTTTTTGACCAAAACTGAATAAAGGAGACAGATCCGTTGTCATTAAAATATATGTAAGCTCCGTTGGTTGCATCAAATTTATGGTTATCAAGGGTTATTTCATTGGGTGGCAGAATTTTTATTTTTTTATCTTCCCAATTATCAGATGAGGAATTTTCGGTTATTGGAAAGTTTTTCATCCACACTTGTTTTATCCAATTATCTTTGCATTTAGGATAAAAGTGATATGTCTTCGGCGAGTTCTTTATGGCAATGCACTGAATATTCGGTGAAATTATTATATCAGGTGTTTTATAGAAAAACATGGAAAGTAGGCCGCATAGAATGAGGATTATGCCAAGTCGGCGCCATTTTTGGTGCCAGATACATAGCCAATATCCGCCTAAAACAATCAAAATAAAGCCGGTAAAAGACAAAGCACTGGTTTGCCATAAACTACCAGATAAACCGGAGACGTAAGCCGTAATTTGATTGAGTATTGTAATACCGTATCCCAGCAATTTCAGCGGATAGAGTTCTATGCTGAAAATAAAACCGATTAGGGATATTAAGATCAGCGGCATTAAAACTAAGCCAATCAGTGGTCCGGCGAGTAAATTTCCTAAAGAAGTATAAATTGCCAGTTGATGGAAGTGATATAGTGAAAACGGTGCTGTGGCGATGCTGGCAACAAAATCGCAAATAATAATGCCGAGTAAATACCAGAATATTTTACCGATAAAGTGCTGAGCAGAGTGCAAGTTAGGTATTTTAGTGCTGAATTTTTCATAGAAGGCGACCAAAGCGTAGACGGCAGCAAAAGACATTTGAAAACTAATGGATATCAGAGATTGCGGGGCAATAAGCAAGATAGTTAGCGCCGCGATACTGACCATGCGCATAGAAATTGCCTGACGGTCGAAAATAACTCCGATAAGCACAATCAGCGTCATAATATAAGCACGTTGCGCCGGTATAGCCATTCCGGAAATTAACAGATATACAGTACTGAAAATAATTGCTGCAACCGCTGCAAATTTTTTACCATCATATCGCAGAATAAAGCTTGGGAAAAGAGCAAGTAACCAACGGACAATAAAAAATACCAGTCCGGCAATAGCGCCTAAATGCAGTCCGGAAACTGATAAAAAGTGGGCTAGTCCCGAGTTGCGGTATTGTTCGATAATCTTTTCCGGAATATTGGATTTTTCACCAATTAACACAGCTTCTGCAATTCCGGCCGTATTTTCCGGTAATATTTGGCGAATTTTTTGGCTTATTTGATAACGTTTTTGGTTAATTTGACTTTGCCAACTTGCAAGCCAAGAAGTATTGTGTTCACATTTTATGGGAAAGGCCTCACTATTGGCAAAACCACTGCCGCTCAGTCCTTCGTAAAAATATTTGCGGTTTAGTTGAAATCCGTCTTTCAATGGAATGCGTGATGGCGGAAAAACTGTTGCGGCCATTTCAACACAATTGCCGATGGAAATGTCTTTCTGTGGTACCGTCAGAGTAACCCGATAGTTACCATAACGCGGATTGTTATAATCCGATACATCGGTTAAAAGTAAGCGTTCCTTCCCTTTGGCACTGTATGAAATATCAAGTATGCGACCGGAAAGATAAGTTAATTCCGGCGGAAGAAATTTTACGTGTTTGGTTTGATATATTGTATGGGCTTGAATATTGAGAAAGCCGCACATAATAATTATTATGCCGATAAAAAATAGATGCCAATTTGTCCGGCGGCATAAATAAAACAGCAGTAACCAAAATTCGAAAAACCCTAAAGAGTACCAAATGTTCGGTTCAATCGGCAGAGCAAAATAAAAGGCAATTCCCAACGCAAATAAAAACGGAACGACCGCTAACCAAGGACTTTGCTCAGCGGCAAAATTTTCCGCGATATATTGTTTAATTTTATTCATCGGCGCTGTTTTATTATATCCATAATAGCATCGCGGGCATTATCACTTGGGGTTTGTTCACCCATTCCCAAAAGTTTGCGTATTTTGGCGAATCCTTCCATTTGTTTCTGATAAGGTTGCTCTTGGGCTAAAAACTTTTCACAATAGTACAAGATATTTTCTACCGTGCAGTCTTGCTGCAGTAATTCCGGCACATATTCTTTGCCCAGTAAAATATTGGTTAGGTTCACATATTGAATGTGAATAAAGTGTCGCGCAATCCATTCGGTTAATTTCGGAACCTTATAAGCAATAATATGCGGTACATCAACAATTGCCAACTCCAAGGCTACCGTTCCCGAGGCAGCCATAGCCACATCGGCATCTTGAAAAGCATTACGTCTTTCTTGTTCGCCCTCAACAACGATAATCGGTAAATTTGTTTCTTGAACAGCCGATTTTACTTTATCCGCTACCGTGCTGACAGTAGGTATTACAAAAATGAGCTCCGGATGCTTTTGCCGTAATTTTGCGGCAGCTTGCAAAAATACCGGTAACAACCGTTCAACTTCATTACGGCGAGATCCTGGCAAAACTAGCATAATTCTTTGAGATGATGTAATATTATGCTTGGCACGGAATTCTCCTTTGTTATTGCCGTTCACAATAACGCTTTCAATCACCGGATGGCCGACAAAAACGGTCGGCAAATTATAAGGCAAAAAATATTTGGGCTCGTTAGGAAATAAAGTCAGCAGGAGATCAATATATTTGTACATGGTGCGCGCTCGTTTCTTTTTCCAGGCCCAAACCTGAGGTGCTACGTAATGAACTTGCGGTATTCCGGTTTTTAAAGCACGCAATTTTTTATGAATGCGAGCGGAAAAGCTCCAGCTGTCAACGGTAATAATAACATCAGGCTGTGTATCAATAATATTTTGTACGGTTTGTTTGATCCGCTGTAATATTTTAGGAATGCTGGGAATAACTTCCGCCAGTCCCATAACCGCCAGTTCTCGAATATTGAAAAGAGATTTCAAACCTTGCGTTTGCATAGAATCTCCGCCGACACCGAAAAATTCGGCTTTTTTATCTTTACGGCGGATTGAAGCCATTAACCGTGCGCCCAAAGCATCACCGGACGGTTCGCCGGCAATCAGATAATATTTCATGATGGATCCTCCGCCGGATTAATTCCTTGAATAAACAGGCCGTATTTATTGGCCAGTGATATCACCTCTTGTTCGTTCACAATTAAGGCATTGCCGGCATGAATGGCTAAACCGCGCATGCCTGATTGATATAAATTCTCAATGGTCTGGGTGCCAATTGTCGGCAAATCTATACGCATATCTTGCTGCGGTTTGCGGAGCTTGACCAAAACTCCGCCGGCTCCATTGCGTTTGTAAGTTCCGCAACGCTTAATTAATTCATCTGTGCCTTCAATACCTTCAACCCCAAGTACCAAACCTTGTTGCACAATAACAGATTGTCCGACATCAAGTTTACCGAGAGCAAATCCGACTTCAATACCGCGTTTAATGTCGGCAAGGGCTTGCTTGTCGGGTTTTTGTTTGGTTAACAGCCCTTGTTTAACCAGTAAATTCGGCATAACTTCGTGAATGCCGACCACGCGAATGTTTTCGTCTTCAATTTCTTTAATCAAAGCTCGCAAAATACCGTCATCACCCAATGACTTCAAACCGATTCGGGCAAAAAAAGCGGCTGTACGCAAATCCGGTACTAAATCGCTGAGAGTAGGGCGATGAATAGTGCCAATCATAATGACTTCGCTGACATTTTCTTTTGCCATGGTTTTAAAACCGCTGCCGGCCTGGCCGATACGTATCCATTGATGCGGAATATCAGCGGTGATAATGTTTTTATCAGCGTTATTTTCTATTGCCAAGACAAAGTAAGGTCGCTGAGTTTGTCGGCAATGCTCAATCAATAAGCGCGGTAGAATTCCGCCGCCGGCAATAATGCCGAGTTTAGTTGGTTGTGTGTTCATTGTTAAACCATATTTGTTAATTTGTTTGATATTAGCAAATATTATGGAAAATACAAGGATTTTTTCCGGTAAAAAACATTGACAAAATACAAAATATGTGATAAGTATATAAATGCAAGTAAAAAATTATTATTAATTAAAAATTCATATATTATGGAAGGTAAAATTAAAGAGCTTCGGGCTCAACTCGAGAGAAACATGGCAGTTCGCAAGCAACTCCTGAATGGTCGTCACAGCAGAGACCTGCAGGGGGAAGAGAAAGCCAAGTTTAACCGCTTGGTTTCGCAGGCAGAGAGTCTCCGTGTGGAGATGGTTTCTCTGCAGGAGGTTGTGCGTGTCGGAGAGGCTATAGAGATGTACCTTAAGCGTGGCTACAGCCGCGCTGAAGCCGAGTGTGCCGTGCGCAACGACGAGATTGAGGCCGCAAAAGCCTCAGGACTGTTGTACTATACAACAGTTCGTGTTGCTTGAGAAAGCTCGACCATAACAAAAGAAGGTGATATTCGCAAGAATATCACCTTCTTTTGTTATATTTTTTTAAGAATGGCTGTGCTGTGGTGTTGATTTACAAAATTGACGTAAGTAAAAATATTCACCGACACTGATTAAGCCATAGGCAAATATGTATGTGCCGACGGTTATTACCAAGGCCATTTCTCCAAAATTTTGATAAGTGAGAATAATAAATGCTAAAATCACTCCCAATATGCCGCTGAACATACTCCATCCCCAAGGTTGTCCCAAACGGTATAAATCATAACTGCCGGCTAACTGCATAGTACTGGCCGCCAAAATCCACAAAGCAAAAAATATCGGTAAGGTTTGCACGCTTAAACCAAGATTGGTTAAGAATATCAGGCCGATAAAAATATCTAAAAGTCCGATAACCAAATACCAACCCGATGACTCCGAAAATGAAAAGGCAACATAACCGCATCCCAATATAAATACCACGGCACCGACATAAATGGCCATAGCCATTAATGATGAAATTGGATTAGCCCAAACAATCATTCCTAAAATTATCATGATAACGCCGGCAATCAGATGCCAAATACTACATTTATTTGTTAACATAATTCCTCCTTTATATCTATTTCAGGCAATAAATATGATTTATTTGTAAGAAAACAAGCAGTTGATAACTTAAAGTTTTAGATATAAAAAAAACACCTCCCGTTAAGGAGGTGTTTTTTTCAGTCAGTACAATTCTCTTCAAGTTCATCATCAAGCTCGATAACATCATCTCCCTCATTCATGTAGAACTTGGGAAAAGCGGTTCTTCCTTCTCTGACAATCCAAATAAACGGCCACTTTTCCGTAATTGCTACTGAGCTTGTTTCCAACGAATAAGGCGGATACCAAAAATGCTCCTGAAACGCAACACTGTGAATGTGGTTGTTATCGTCGAGGTAGGCATAGTAAACACCGTTAAGAAATGAAAAAACCAAAAGTTCATCAATTTCAGTGGTGTGAATCTTTACCGAGTATACCGTTATCAGCTCACCGAAACTTTTGGGGAAGTAGATAAACGCCCCTATTTCATCGTTGTAAGCAATACCGGGCAGGTCATCGGCCGATACATTTCCATTGGAACAAGCCGCAAGAATTTCGTCGTTCATGACTTTCAATTCTTCAGCAGAAACATCTTTCTGTGCCTGAGCGGACAGTGTCAGCATACAGCACAACCAAACTAAAGTAAAAATACGTTTCATAACATAAAAATTTAGGCTCTGAGAGCAGTTATTAATAATTGTTAAAGTAATACAAATCTGCTTGGACTGTATGATGTTTGGGTAGATTTGTCAAGATGAAAAATATAGTATTTATACTAAAAAACAGTTGCAAATTGAAAAGAAGTTGTTTATAATTCGGCCAGTTTAAAAGGGCTGTGTTCAGCCTGCCTGAAATTATTTGGTGAATAATGCCTGAGTTGGCGCAATTGCCGGGGGTTTGGGCTTTATTTGAATTTCGTAATAACCAGTAGTTTAACCTTCTGTTGACGGGATTGAATTTTTCAAAAGAATTGTCGCAGAATCAATATGTTAGAGGATAAGAAACATGAAGGAATCTTATACGAGCAAAAAACGTGTAAGAAAGAATTTCGGCCGAATCGATGCAGTGATGGATATGCCGAATTTAATCGACGTACAAACCGGTTCATATTATAGCTTTATCAATAATATAGATGCATATGGCGAACATTGTGAATTTGGTTTAGAAGAAGTATTCAAATCTATTTTCCCAATTAAAGACTTTGCCGATAACGGTGAATTGGAGTTTGTTAAGTATGTTTTGGAAGAGCCAAAATATGATGAAGAAGAATGTATTCGCCGTGATATGACCTATGCTGCGCCAATTCGTGCAACATTGCGTTTGGTGGTTTGGGATATAGATGAAGAAACCGGTGCTAAATCTGTTCATGATATCAAAGAACAGGATGTGTATATGGGTGATATTCCGATGATGACGGAAAAAGGTACATTTATTTTTAACGGTACCGAACGTGTTGTCGTTTCACAAATGCATCGTTCGCCTGGCGTTTTCTATGATAGTGACGGCGGCAAGACAATTTCTTCCGGAAAGAAGTTATTTTCAGTGCGTATAATTCCATACAGAGGTTCGTGGCTTGATTTTGAATTTGATGCTAAAGATATTATGTATGCGCGCATTGATAGACGTCGCAAATTACCTGCAACATCAATACTTTATTCATTGTATTCTAAAGAAACCGAAGAAAAAATTGCTCAGTTAGCTAAGGAAGGTAAAACTATCGCCTTAGAAGATATAAAGGGCATGGATAAGGAAGAAATTTTAAACTATTTCTACGAAACAGAGAATTATTCGGCTGATAAAAAAGCATGGAAGATGAAGTTTGAACCAAGCCGTATGAAAGGTGTTAAGTTTGAATTTCCGTTGGTAAACGCGGCTGATGGCAAAACAGTATGGGATGCCGGTAAGAAGTTAACCCCGAGATCGGCTCAAAAGTTAGCTGATGAAGGTTTGGAGTATTTTACGGTTACCAAAGAACAAATGTATGGCAAGTTTATT
Source organism: uncultured Pseudomonadota bacterium (assembly GCA_902796625.1). GTDB lineage: Bacteria > Pseudomonadota > Alphaproteobacteria > RF32 > CAG-239 > RUG410. Next base: position 4,247 of record CADBPX010000100.1, on the reverse strand, counting down.
GCTAAAAATATTGTTGCCGCGAAAACCGGAGAATTGATTGCCGAAGCCGGTGATGAAATTAATGAAGAATTAATGACAAAGTTGGCCGAAAATAAAATTAAAACTTTGGAAACACTCTATATTGACGGGCTTAATGTCGGACCATATATACGTAATACCTTGGCTGCCGATAAAAACAGCAATCGTCAGGAAGCTTTGTTTGATATTTACAGAGTTATGCGCCCGGGTGAACCGGCAACATATGAGGCCGCTGATGCACTGTTTAATCAGTTGTTCTTTGATAGTGAACGTTATGATTTGTCTGCAGTCGGCCGTGTTAAAATGAATGCTTCTTTAGATATTTCATTTGATGAAGCACCGGATAGCGTCAGAGTTTTGCGTAAAGATGATATTCTGCGGATTTTGAAAAAATTGGTTGCTATTCGTGATGGTAAGGGCGAAGTTGATGATATTGACCACTTAGGTAATCGTCGTGTTCGTTCTGTCGGCGAGTTGATGGAAAATCAGTACCGTATGGGATTACTCAGAATGGAACGTGCCATCAGAGAAAAAATGAGCGCGGAAATTTTGAATAACGTTAAACCGCAGGATTTGGTAAATGCTAAACCAATAGCTTCGGTTATCAGAGAGTTTTTCGGATCTTCACAATTGTCACAATTTATGGATCAGAACAACCCGCTTTCGGAAATTACACATAAACGCCGTCTTTCGGCATTAGGTCCGGGAGGTTTAAGCCGTGATCGTGCCGGTTTCGAAGTGCGCGACGTACATCCGACGCACTACGGTCGTATTTGTCCGATTGAGTCTCCGGAAGGTCCGAACATTGGTTTGATTAACTCATTATCTACTTATGCTCGTGTTAACAAGTACGGATTTATTGAATGTCCGTATCGCAAAGTGGTTAACGGGGTGGTGACTTCGGAAGTTGTTTACCTGTCGGCAGATGATGAAGGTAAGGTGGTTATTGCCGAAGCCAATGCTAAAGTTACTGATGACGGGCATTTCGAACAAGATTTGATTACTTGTCGCCGCGGCGGTGAAGTTGAATTTGACCGTCCGGAAGACATTAATTATATTGACGTGTCGCCAAAACAATTGGTTTCTGTTGCCGCCGCATTAATTCCGTTCTTGGAAAATGACGATGCTAACCGTGCGTTGATGGGATCAAACATGCAACGTCAAGGCGTGCCTTTGTTACGTTCGGAAGCTCCTCTGGTCGGTACCGGTATCGAAGCTACCGTGGCTAAAGATTCCGGTGCAACTTTAGTTGCTAAATATGATGGTGTGGTAAGCGCTGTTGATGCAAACCGCATTGTTATTCGTACCGATGGTGATAATGCTCGTGATGTCGGTGTGGAAATTTATAAACTTTCCAAGTTCCGTCGTTCGAACCAGAATACCTGCATTAATCAAGTTCCGTTGGTTAAGGTCGGTGATCATATTAAAAAGGGCGATATTATTGCTGATGGTCCTTGTACCAATTTGGGTGAATTGGCATTAGGTAAAAACTTGTTGGTGGCATTTATGCCGTGGAACGATTTGAACTACGAAGATGCTATTTTGCTTTCAGAAAGAATTTCTCGCGATGATGTTTTAACTTCATTGCACATCGAAGAGTTTGAAGTAATGGCTCGTGATACCAAACTCGGTCAGGAAGAAATTACTCGTGATATTCCGAATGTCGGTGAAGATGCTTTGCGTAATTTGGACGAGGCCGGTATTGTATATGTCGGAGCACATGTTAAAGCCGGTGATATCTTAGTCGGTAAAGTAACACCGAAGGGCGAATCTCCGGTGACGCCGGAAGAAAAATTGTTACGGGCAATCTTTGGTGAAAAAGCCAGCGATGTTCGTGATACGTCACTACGTGCACAGCCGGGGGTTGACGGTATTGTTGTTGATGTTCGCATATTCTCAAGACGCGGCGTTGAAAAAGATGAACGTGCGTTGGCAATCGAACAGGAAGAAATTTCTAACTTAGCTAAGGATAGAGATGACGAAATCGCTATTATTCGCGGCAGTTATGAAGATCGTCTGCAGGAGATGTTGGTCGGACAGACAGTTGTCGATGCTCCGAAAGGTATCACTAAGAAAGCAAAATTAACGGCCGAAGCTTTGCATGAATTACCATCTGCACAATGGCGCAAGATTGTAGTTAAAAACGAAGATATAATGGCTAAAATCGAAGAACTTTCTGCTGCTTTTGATGCGCGTATGGAAAATATTCAGAAACGTTATCAAGATAAAGTGGAAAAAGTTCAACGTGGTGATGATTTGTTGCCGGGCGTTTTGAAGTTGGTTAAAGTATTTATTGCAACCAAGAGAAAAATGCAAACCGGTGATAAGATGGCCGGACGTCACGGAAACAAAGGTACGGTTTCTCGCGTATTGCCGTTAGCTGATATGCCTTATATGGAAGATGGTACGCCGGTTGATGTTGTGTTGAATCCGTTGGGTGTTCCTTCACGTATGAACGTGGGACAAATTTTGGAAACACACTTAGGTTGGGCTGCTAAAGAATTAGGACAGCAACTTAACGAAATGTGTGAGCAATACAAGCGCGGTGAAAAGACTATCAAGGAATTAAACGAACGCTTGAAGACAATTTATGGTGATAAACAATTCAAACGTGAAGTTGCAACCTTAAATGAAGATGAAAAATTGGAAATGATTTCCAATTTGAAAGGTGGCGTACCAATGGCAACGCCGGTATTTGACGGTGCTTCAGGTGATGATATTAACAATATGCTTTCTTTAGCCGGTTTACCGACTTCAGGTCAAATTGATTTGTATGACGGTCGTACCGGTGAAAAATTTGATCGTAAGGTAACCGTCGGTGTTATGTATATGATCAAATTACACCACATTGTTGATGAAAAAATGCACGCTCGTTCAGTTGGTCCTTATGGTTTGGTTACGCAACAGCCATTGGGCGGTAAGGCTCAGTTCGGCGGACAACGCTTCGGCGAAATGGAAGTTTGGGCTTTGCAAGCATATGGTGCGGCTTATACCTTGCAGGAAATGTTGACGGTTAAGTCCGATGATGTGACCGGACGAACAAAAGTTTATGAAGCAATTGTTCGTGGCGAGGATACATTTGATACGGGAATTCCGGAATCATTCAATGTGTTGGTTAAAGAAATTAAATCATTGTGCTTGAATGTTGAAATGTTGAGCGAAGAAGAATAGGTTCGAGGAGAAATACAAATGAATAATGAAATAATGAATATGTTTGATCAGCAACAAGTAGCTGCCGACAATTTTGATTCGATCAAAATTTCGATAGCTTCTCCTGAACAAATTCGTTCCTGGTCATATGGTGAGGTCAAAAAGCCGGAAACCATCAACTATCGTACATTTAAGCCGGAAAAAGACGGTTTGTTCTGTGCTCGTATTTTTGGTCCGGTAAAGGATTATGAATGCTTGTGCGGTAAATATAAGCGTATGAAATATCGCGGTATTGTTTGCGAAAAATGCGGTGTTGAAGTTACTTTATCTAAAGTTCGTCGCGAAAGAATGGGCCACATTGAATTGGCAGCTCCGGTTGCGCATATTTGGTTCTTAAAGTCTTTGCCATCACGCATTGCAACATTAACAGATATTCAAGAAAAAGCTTTGGAACGCGTTTTGTATTTTGAAAGCTATATCGTAATTGAGCCTGGTTTAACGCCATTAAATGTTAATCAGCTTTTGAGCGAAGACGAATATCAGGAAGCTATTGATCAGTATGGAGAGGATTCTTTCCGTGCCGGTATCGGAGCTGAGGCTTTACGGGAAATTTTAGCCAATATCGATTTGGAAGCCGAGCGTGCAAGTATGCGGGTTGAACTTAAAGAAACAACCTCAGAAACCAAGCGTAAAAAATTAGTAAAACGCTTAAAATTAGTTGAAGCTTTTATCGATTCAAATACGAAGCCGGAATGGATGGTGTTAACGGTATTACCGGTTATTCCGCCGGATTTACGTCCGTTAGTTCCGTTAGACGGCGGTCGTTTTGCAACTTCTGATTTGAATGATTTATATCGTCGGGTTATTAACCGTAATAATCGTTTGAAGCGCTTGATCGAATTGCATGCGCCGGATATTATCATTCGCAATGAAAAAAGAATGCTACAAGAATCGGTTGATGCATTGTTTGACAATGGTCGTCGCGGTCGCGCAATTACCGGTACAAATAAGCGTCCGTTGAAATCTTTGGCAGATATGCTGAAAGGTAAACAAGGTCGTTTCCGTCAAAACTTGTTAGG
>CADBPX010000099.1 GCA_902796625.1 uncultured Pseudomonadota bacterium | reverse complement strand
TTGGCTCCCCAGTTTTGGGCTGAAAATGTTGCCATAGCAAGTCCGATAGCCATTAAAGGTTGCGTGGCAAAATGTTCGATTCTGAGAGCTGCGGCAAAGGCGGCAATAATGTCCGGACCAAAAGAATTACAAACGCTCTGAATTATCATAATGCTGAATGACAATATGGAAAACTGCAGGGCCATCGGGCAGGCTATACGTAAGTGGTCGCGCATAATTTTTCCGCGGAAAAACATAAATTGCCGCGATAAGCGCAACAACGGGAATTTGTGCCACATATAAATAAAGCATATTATTACCGAGATGGTATTAGCGGCTAATGTTCCGGCGGCTGAACCGACAACGCCCCAATGAAAATATTGGATAAATACAAAATTCAAGATAATATTAATCAACGAACAAAAAATTAAAAAATACAGCGGCGTTTTACTGTCACCGAGAGCACGTATAAAACCGGATAGAAGATTATACATGATAATCATTACCGAACTCAAAGACAAAACATACATAAAATCATACGCTTGATCATAAATTTCTGCCGGCATATTCATCAGGTGCAATAGAGGATGTAATCCCCATAGCAAGCCGATAGTCATAAAAATGCTGAGAATAACCGAGGCAATTAGGCTGTGAAATACAGATAAACGAACTCCGTCATTGTCTTTTGCGCCGAATCTTTGTGCGGTTACGACGGTTAATCCGCCGGTAAAGCCAAAGGCAATCATCAAAAATACCATATAAATCGGAGCAGAAGCCCCAATGGCTGCTAGGGCATTGACACTGATTAAATGTCCGACAATAATCATGTCGGAAATTTGATAAATCTGCATAAATAAGTTGCCGATCAGAAGCGGAATGGCAAATTTTATAATTAATTTTAACGGATGTCCGACAGTTAAATCATTTATCATTGTTTTCCTCAATTGTAATCAGACTGTTTATAGTCTGTTTTTGCAAAATGTAAACCATAAATATGTCAGTTAAGATAAAAAAATGCATTTTTTAAAAAAAAGTTCTTGATTTCTGAAAAATTCACGTGTATAAACGTTTCTGTTGAATGTGACGGGCGCTTAGCTCAGCTGGAAGAGCATCTCGTTTACACCGAGAGGGTCGGGAGTTCGAACCTCTCAGCGCCCACCAATCAAAGCCTTGAAATTCCAAAAGAATTTTGAGGCTTTTTCTTTATCTGTTTTCTGAAAAATAAAAAAAAACTAACAAATAGTTAACAAAGCAGAGAAAAAATAAACTCTTTTTTCTTCTTTACTTTTCTATGATTTATTTATAAAGTCAGAATCGGATATGGTGTTCCTGTCTGGGGTGTGAGAACCTCTTAATCTGCGTCAAATAGTGTATAGACGTTAAATTTTACACGCCAACTAGTTATTTAACTAAATGACTGGAAGGCGGTAAAATAAGCCTTGCGGTCAATATGCCGCACTATTTCAGATTAATAGTTCTCAACTTCCAGTCGCCTTATCAGGCGGCTTTTTTGTTGTAACGGAAGTTTTAAGGATAATAAAAATGACAGATGAAGAATTGAAAAATTTTAAGGATAAATTACTAAAACACGCTGAAATGTGTGTTCGCAAGCAGTCATTATGTCAAACAGAAGAAGCTTGTAAGCAAGGATTAATTCTACCTTTTATCTCTTTATTAGGATATGATGTTTTTGATATAAATGAGGTTACACCTGAACATTCTGCTGATTTTTCTGATAAATATAAAAACAGAGTTGACTATGCAATTTTACAGGAAGGTGAAGCTGTTATTGCAATTGAATGCAAGTTGAAAATCGAAAAAGCGGACAGAGGACAGCTTAAAAGTTATTTCAATGCTTGCAAGAGTGTAAAGCTTGGGGTATTAACAGATGGTATAAATTATGAATTTTTTGCCGACTGCGATTCTCCAAATATGATGGATGATGAACCTTTTATTCGTTTTAGTTTCAATGATTTTAATCAAGGCAAAATAGATGAAGAACAAATAAAGGCTATTGCAAGCTTTAAAAAGACAGAATTTGACCCTGATAATGTTGGGGCAGAAGCAAAAAAGAAAGTTATTTTTTCTTCTATAATTAACTTTTTAGAAAATAATTTAGAAAGTCCCAGCAAAGAATTTATAGCATATCTTTTACGAAACATAGAGGGGTTTAATCAAAAAATTACGCAACGTGTTATTGAGGAAAATATAGAAATTGTAAAATCGGCATTTCAGGGCTTTGTTGATAAGCGAATACTTGATAGAGTTGGCTTAGCTGATAAAAGATTGGTGAAATTGGAAGATAAGAAAGATGAAACTGTTGCTGATAATGCTCAAGTTACTGTATCAGATGTCGTAACAACTGCAGATGAATTGGCGGTTTATGCTTATATTAAACAACGCTTAGCGTTTTTGGTTAATTCTGATGAATTGTATCAGGGTATAAATCAAATTGTTTGGAGAGATTATAAAACTAAATTTGTTGTTTTTTATAAAAAAGAAAGATGCGGACGGTTATTTACTTTCATAGAAAATTCTGACGGGACAGTTAGTTTTTATTTTGCCGGAACAGAAAAAGAAGTTAAATGCTCAAAGAATAAATATCAAGAAATAGATGATCTGTTTCTAAATGCATATCTCAAGGCATTTAATGAAGTTAAATAATAAGTTGAAATGATAATAAAATATTTTGTGTCCGATTCGATAAGATATAATAGTTGAATTTTGAGGAATCGTTGTTATACTACGAAACAAAGGGATAATATATCCTTTTTAGGGTGTCTTTTTTTGTTATAATCTACCGGTTGGGGAGATAAAAATGTATAATGTTCGAAAAGTTACTGATGATTTGTATTGGGTCGGAGCTAATGATCGCCGCTTGGCACTGTTTGAAAACGTTTATCCTTTGCCGCAAGGAATCTCGTATAATTCGTACTTATTACTGGATGAGAAAACCGTTTTACTGGATACGGTCGATGCGGCAGCCGGTCGGCAGTTTTTTGAAAACATTACCCATGTTTTGAATGGACGTCCTTTAGATTACTTAATCATAAACCATATGGAGCCGGATCATTGTGCGGAAATCGAGAATGTTTGGCGTCGTTATCCGCAGGTGAAGTTGATTTGCAATGCGCAAACGCAAAAAATGTTACAGCAATTTTTCTCTTTTTCCTTGCCAACAGAGCAATTCATTCTGGTTAAAGAAGGTGATGAAATATCAACCGGACGTCATACTTTTCGTTTTGTTATGGCGCCGATGGTTCATTGGCCGGAAGTTATGGTCAGTTATGAGACAAGCGATAAAATCTTATTTTCGGCTGATGCTTTCGGTACGTTTGGAACATTAGACGGAAGATTGTTTGCCGATGAGGCTGACTTCTCACATCAATACTTAGATGAGGCACGGCGTTATTACGCTAATATTGTCGGCAAATACGGAGTACAGGTGCAGTCGTTATTAAAAAAAGTTTCTGCTTTGGACATTAAGATGATTTGTCCGTTACACGGCTTTGTTTGGCGGAAGGATTTACCGTTTATTATTGATAAATATCAAAAGTGGTCGCTCTACGAGGCCGAAGAAGACGGCGTGACTATTATTTATGGCTCAATTTACGGTAATACGGAAAATGCAGCCGAAGTGTTGGCAAGTCGATTGGCAGAAAAGGGAATGCATAATATACGTATGTTTGATGTTTCTAAAACGCACGCGTCTTATATTATTTCAGAGATATTCCGTTGCGCTAAAATTGTTTTTGCCGCGGCAACATATAACGGCGGAATATTTGTTAATATGGAGAATTTGTTGCATGATATTATTGCACACAATGTGCAAAATCGCCGAATCGCTCTGCTTGACAACGGAACTTGGGCGGCTATGGCCGGAAAATTAATGCGTAGTGAATTGGAAAAACTAAAAAATTGTACGATTATTGAGCCGACAATTTCGTTGAAATCTGCGCTAAAAGAAGAACAATATGAAGCGTTGGATAATTTGGCTACACAAATTTTAGATGGCTGAAATAATAAAATTGTCAAAATAGAAAAAAAAGTTCTTGACAAAATATTAAAAAAATAGTAGAAAGTAGTTCAACATTGAATTATTAAAAAATTTTGTTATGGAATTTTTAAAGAAGGTACAAGGTATTTGTACGATCGTGAGCGTTCAACCTGAGCGAAGCGGAAAGTATCCCGGTTTACTAGAGTATAATTCTCACATGGTGAAAGCTATCAAGCCATGTGAGATTCATGACGGCAGGTACTACGATATTCGCACCGGTGAGGAGCGTATCGTCGGCCCGAATGATGAAGTTTGGCCAGTTCTCACAGGTGAAACATTCCTCTATCCCGACGGCGAGCACATTTTGGTGACTCGTTTTTACGATAAGGAGCGGTCGCTTGGTATCATGCGGCTAAAAGGTAATGACTATCGTCCTACTTCCATGGGGCTAGTTAAAGTCAAGGAAGGAAAGGTCGTGACCACTTTCTTCGACTTTCATGGCGCAGATGAGATTCTGGCAGAGGCCGAGGAGCGTCGTGCCGTGCGTGAAGAGCTGTTGTCCTCTAAATGGTAAGCGACAAAAAAAAGCTTCAAGCTATATGGCTTGAAGCTTTTTGCTTTTTTAATGGTTAGATATATTTTTGGGTAGTCGCGACAATTTTATCAACCGTGAGGCCAAAATGTTCATAAACACTGTCACCTTTGCCGGAAGCACCAAAACTGTCAATACCGATAATTGTACCATTTTCACCGACATAACGTTCCCAACCGAACGTCGCACCGGCTTCAATGGCAATACGCGGAGCAGATCCCAAAATACTGCGTTTGTATTCAACCGACTGACGGTCAAATAATTCACAACACGGCATTGATACAACATTTACATAAATTCCTAAATTGCGTAACTGTTTTTGCGCTGCTACGGCTAACGATACTTCGGTTCCGGTAGCAATCAAAGTGGCCTGAACTTTTTCATTGGTCGGTGAGATGATATAAGCACCCTTAGCCGTTAAATTTTCGTCGGTATTTGAACGTAAAGTCGGTACACCTTGACGAGACAAAGCTAAAATGCTCGGCGTATGCTCACTTTCAAGGGCTATCTGCCACGCTTCAGCAGTTTCCACAACATCACAAGGTCTATATGTATTAATGTTCGGCATCGCGCGATATGAAGCTAAATGTTCAATCGGTTGATGGGTCGGTCCGTCTTCTCCAACTCCGATAGAATCGTGGGTTAAAACATAAATCACCCGCAATCCCATCAGTGCGGCTAAACGCATTGCCGGACGCATGTAATCGGAGAAAACGAAAAATGTTCCGCCGTAAGGGATAAATCCTTCGTGTAATGCCAAGCCGTTCATAATGGCAGCCATAGCATGTTCGCGAATACCATACATAATATTGTTACCGTTATAATCATTTGCAGTGATGGTTTTCATGCCTTCAACAAAGGTGAGATTGGAAGCGGCTAAATCAGCAGAACCGCCGATAATTTGCGGAATATTGGCAACCAATTTTTCTAAGCACATTTGTGAGGCTTTACGGGTTGCAACTTTGCACTGTTCTTTTATAGCCTGCTTTTTAAGCTCATTAAGCATCTTATCCCAATTTTTCGGTAACGGATTGCTCATATATTCATTGAAGGCTTTATTTTGTTCGGCATAGCTTTGCCATTGGCAATAGGTGGCGGCACTCTTTTGACCGGCAGCACGCCAATAAGCCATTATCTCATTAGGAATTTCAAAAGGTTCGGCATTCCATCCGAGTTGTTGCTTGGTTAAAGCCAATTCTTCAGCTCCGAGCGGTGAACCATGAACTTTTGAGGTTCCTTGTTTGTGCGGCGCACCATAGCCGATAGTAGTTTTGCAGGCAATTAGAGTCGGTTTATCAGAGCTTTGAGCTTGTTCAATAGCTGCACCGATTTCATCGTAATTGTGCCCGTCAATGCTAATAGTGTTCCAACCTACGGCCTGAAAACGAGCCAGTTGATCGGTCGCATTTGCCTGATCAACGGTTCCGTCAATTGTGATGTTATTATTATCCCAAAGCACAATAAGTTTGTTCAGTTTCCATAATCCGGCTAAAGAAATAGCTTCTTCGGAAATTCCTTCCATTAAACAGCCATCGCCGCAGATAACATAAGTGTAGTGATTGCAAATCTTGTCACCGAATTTGGCATTCATAATTCTTTCGGCCAGAGCCATACCGACTGCTGAAGAAATTCCTTGTCCCAAAGGTCCGGTAGTCATATCAATACCGCTGAGGTGGCCATATTCCGGATGTCCGGCAGTTTTAGCACCAAGTTGGCGAAAATCTTTAATATCATCAATGGTAATATCCGGATAACCTAACAGGTAAAATAAGGAGTATAACAGCATAGAGCCGTGGCCGGCTGATAAAACGAAGCGGTCACGATTAAACCAACGCGGAGCAGCCGGATAAACGTTGATATAGCGTCCGAATAATACGGCAGCTACATCGGCCATGCCTAAAGGCATTCCCGGATGTCCGGAATTGGCTTTTTCAATGGCTTCGGCACTTAAAAAACGAATCGCGTTGGCCATTTGTTGAAATTTTTGATTATTCAGGCTCATAAACTTTCTCCTTTTATAAATAAAGCAGCTAATTCAAAATGTTTGCTATATACAAATTGGTCAATCAGGGCTATGGTTTGTAAAGTATAACCACTGTCGGCTAGGGTATTAGCATCATTTACAAATGTATGCGGATTGCATGAAATCGCAATAATTTTTTGCGGTTTATCCGCCGAATCCAAAAGTGCTATCTGCTTAACTTGGGCAGAGGCACCGGCACGTGGCGGATCGAATATTACAATATTAAATTTTTTCAATTCCCTGACATCAAGCGGGTATTTAAATAAATTACGCTGTTGAATGGTTATATTGGGGATTATTTGCGCATTAACCGTCTGCTGAAAACTATTTAGCAGTTCAACAGATGAATCAATAGCAGTAATCTTA
>CADBPX010000098.1 GCA_902796625.1 uncultured Pseudomonadota bacterium | reverse complement strand
GGTAACTTTACTACTAACGTCGATAAAAATAGCACCGCCGTCAGCTTCTAAAGATGGGGTGTCTTGCGACTGTGCATGATTTAATATAAAATCGCCGGTAATTTTTCCAACTGTTACTTTCTCAAAAAGCTCTATTGCCGCGCCACGGCCGTAGCCTTCATCTCCGTCACTAGTTGTTAAACGGTTAGAGATGAAGTCTGCGGCGATGGTATCAACAGATGCTGAACCATTCAAACCTGTAACATAAACACTGCGCCAACCCAGATTGCCGACAAAAGCACCGGTAACAGAATTTACGGCTTTATTATTTATCGTAATGATGCCGGAATTGTCAGTAGTTGAGGCTGGATCATGAAAACCGGTCATATAAGCATTTATGTTCTTTGTTTCATCTCCAACGGGATAAATACCGGCATTACCGGAGTAATTATACCGTTTTGTTGTCACATCACCGGTTTCAATATCCGTTCCGGTCATACCAACATTATTTTGCCCGCCGGAAAGAGTAACTGTTATGCCCTTGATGTTGTCGTATGCGTAAGACAACGAGCCTCTGACAAAGCCACCAGAATCAGATGGTTCACCAGAATAAGATGTTATAGATAGATTTAAGCTTTGCTTGCTTTCTGTAACTTCTCCGGTTTCAGTATTAATGGTATAGCCGGTTGTAAAAGAATCTAATCCGCTGATATTGCCGCTTGTTCCCCATGAATAAGCAGCGTTGTCTCCCAAAGTCGGAGTTAAGTCAACAGTAATGGTTTCGGCATTTGCCGGAATTGCCAGAGCAAAAATTCCTAAATTAATTAATGCGCACTTGTGCAGTACACTGCGATATTGATTGCTTAATAATCCAAGTGCCGAACGCGTATATTTTAACATATTACCTTCCTTTGCTGTTATTTAGAATTTTAGTTTAGATATACTAACTCACAGATTATATTGACTCATAAATTCTAAAAAAGAGTTAAGAAACCGACAACGATATTTCCTATAAAAAAGCTTTTTACAAACATACAGCAGAAATTCAGTCTCACAAAAGCAAAAACCGCCTTTGGGTGAGGCGGTTTTATAAAATGGTGCGCTTTCTAAAGCGAATATCGGACGAACTATCCGCAAGAATGTAAAGAAATGGGAATAAAGATTGATAGCTTAATCCTTAACTTTACCAAATAATTTATCAGAGTATGGAACATGTTCACCACTGAAACCACATCCCATTTCATCATAAATTTTACATCATATTAAAGCCTTGCAACTTACCATTTTCCATAACAGGAACACCATAAAAAAACTCTCGTGAATCTCCATGTTCTATTATGCTGTAAGAAGTTTCTTTTCTACCATTTTTTTCAAAATCTTCAACAAGCTTTTGTTTTTCTTTTTGCCGATAAGCCTCTCTAGCCTTGCTCAATTCTTCTTCATTTAATATATCGACCATCTCTTATCTCCTTGTTAGAATCATTTACTAGAATTCCATTTTACTCTTATATAGACAAAAGTTAAGTATTTTTTGCAAAAAAAATGGAGCCAATAAAAGTTTTCAATTTGTTTATAAATTTTTTAATGATTTGTTCTTATAATAGCCGTATTTTCGGAGAAAATAAATGATTTGGGGATTGAAAACAGAAGCAGCTTTTGATGTATGGTCAATAGAACACCTAGTTATGGGTGTATCGGTGGCATGGATTGCCTCTTTAATTTGTGACAAAATGGTCGGTAAAGAGGAAATATCCGCTACCTTAAAAACTAAAATCAGCTTTGTTATTACATTGATGGTAGCCTATATGTGGGAAACACTTGAGCATTATCTTGAAATCGGTTTGTTCGGTTCTGCGGTACAATTTTGGTTGCAAGGCGTTGAACATTGGAGCAACCGGCTTATATTTGATAATGTAATGGTGCTATCCGGATGGTACATCTATCAAAAAGAGCATAAAATGTTGTGGTTTGCTCGGGTATTTTCATGTATTTGGCTGTTTGTTCATATTTTTGTGTTTCCGCACAGCATGTATTTACATGAATTGTTTTAACGTTCATGGGGTGTTTGCGAAGATGTAAATGATTTGGTTGGGCTATCTTTTTACCGTTCTCAATTACGCTTGCTATTGCTTAAGTCGTTTTATGAAACATAAAAAGATGATGTTGTTGCTGGATTTATTAGCAAAAGTTTTTACGGC
>CADBPX010000097.1 GCA_902796625.1 uncultured Pseudomonadota bacterium | reverse complement strand
CAAAACACCTTTAGTTTCATTATCAACGTTATCCAAGATAATTGACCGATGTTCATCTCTGCGAAGCAAAGCGGTTTTTTTACCATCAAATTGCAAAACCGGAGATTTAGGTTCCCCGTCACGAGCATCAATAAAAATGGCAAGCTCGCCATATTTATTTTCGATAATCTCAAAAAAGTCTTGTTTTTCCATCAAAGTATAATATTGGTTTTCCATTATTTTTCCCCAATAAGTTAATTTTTATTCATCATAAAACACTTTTTTACAAATGTAAATCTTAACTTTCAGCTTATCAGCGTACTTTCTCATTTTTACGTAAAGTTTCGTTCAATAACTCTTTCAGTTCTTTATTAACATCTTGTTTTTTATTGCTTATTTTTTCTTTATTGTTCGTATCTTCTTTCTTCAGAGAATTAGCATCAATTTCCGAATCATAAGCCTTACGCATTTTGGTATCGGATACTTTGGCTTTTTGACCTGATTTTTGCAAAATTAACTCTGCGGTTTTAGTTTGCGACATATCCTCTTTACCTACGTTTTTAACATCATCCATATTCAACTTCGGCGTTTTACGATTATCGGTCGTTTCTTTAATATTTTTTATTCCCTTAACAACATCTTTTTCATCGCCTTTTTCTATTTTACCTTTTATTCCGGTTTTCTTTTCAATATTTTTTTCCAGTGCTTTTTCCCGAGTACGCCGCGGATTATATATGGCTTCTTGAGCAATTTCCATTTGCTCTGATGTTGACATTTTACTTAATCCGGCTTTGCGCGACAAAGTATCTGCCTGTTCAACGGCATTAAGTTTACCGGCATTTTGTTGATGACGGTTATTTTCGATTGTCATTGCTTGTTCAAACAGGCGTTTTTCCTCCGGAATCAGTGCATCAATCAAACTGGTATCACCATTGGAAACATCTTGTCGGCTTAAGCGAAGCTCATGTAAGGAACGAATCGCATCTTGATCTATATCTATCTCGTCCTCGTCTTCATCTTCTTCATACAGCTGTTTAACTTTTTTACTCACTTTCTTCGACTTATTCTTTTTGGTAGTTGCAGCCTTGTTATGACGATCTTGATATTTTTCGGCCTCTATTGCATCAATTCGCAAAGACAATCTCTCATCGTCATCGATTTTTTTCTTTTTCCATTCCGGCTTCAAAGTACCTTCGCCATCGTCATCATCTTCCGTAATAACCGCGGAAATTTCATTATCCTCCGGCAAAACTTCATCTTTCACGAGTTTGTCTTTATTATCCATAAAATTTCTCCTTATATTATTGTATAAGCAAGCATCAACGAGCCATCATAAAAAGATAAAGGAGATACTTTGATGTTAACTCCGTCATCTCTTGACAAGGTAAACTTACGTCCCTCTATAATGTGTGACATCATCGTCTGCTTAAAATCTGTCCAGTCATCAATGTTGGAAAAAAACAGTTTCTGGTAAGAAATAATTTTATCCAATTTCGGCTCATCTTGCATTTTATCAAAATCCACTCCCCACATTTTCAGATAAGTGCGATTATAAAACTTCAAACGTTGATTAGCACCGAAAACAATAACCCCATCATTCAAATTATCTAACATTGCCTGTTGCATTGACGTTAAATCGTTCAAACGCCGCATTGTCGCCAAACGATCCGATACATCTTCAAAAGCGAAAACGACCCCATTAGGATGTGGAGTTCGAAAACGACGAATCGTGCGACCATCAGGAAGATGCAACAAGTCCTCTTTGGTTTCCCATAACCGGTTAAACACCGATAGTTCATCTTCCTTATATGCTTTAAAATCAGGTACGGGAGGTAACATCTTATGTTCGCGTATTACTTCAATAAACTGGGAATAATTTGGTGTTTTATCTAAGAAATCATTTTCTATTTGCCAAAGATTTTTAAATGCTTCATTATAGAAATATAAATTTGTTTTATTATCAAAAATTGCAAAAGCCGTGCCTAAAACTCCTAAAACTGCCAAATGATTATTTTGATTTACTTCAAAGTTATGCTTGGCTTCTTCAAGACTTGTATTATCCAACATATATCCGACCGTTCCGATTTTATCTAAAGTATCGCCCATAAAATACGGATTTTCATAAGCCTCGAATCGATGTAATCCCCCACCTAAAACTACATTAAGTGCCTTCTTTTGCATTTTTTTGCTCTTTAACGCACTGACAGCCAACTGGTAAACAACTTTTTTACCTTTGTTATCTTGAATTTCACTCCCGTTTAATAAAACCTCATTCTTAGAACTCGCGTTAACAAAATCCAAATATTTTTTATTGACCGCCAAAAGTTTCATTTGGTCGTCACGCAACCATAGCGGAATATTTAAGCCATCTATCATATTTTCCAGCTGTTTCAAGTTGCTAACAACCTGATTTTTGTCATTTTGCAACCGCATAATCTCATTATTTTGTTCCGTAACATCACGAAACCAAACGATATCGCAATATAAATTGTTATCGCTGCCGTGTATTCGATTACCATAGACACATATATACCGTAAATTGCCTTTAAGGCGAAGCATATCTTCAAAAACATGGCCTTCTTTTTGTAATAAACCGACATATTTTTTCAATCGTGAAGCATCATCCTTATAAAAAGAATCGGCAACATCATCGAATTTAGAGGCAGTTCCGTTCTTTAAATTAAGCATAACCGCCAATCTTCGAGAACAATTTTCTTTAGTTTCTTTTTGTGCATCTTTAATCTTCTGATCCGGATAAATAAAGCACATATATCCGTCTTTTACGGAAAAAAGCAATTCATTACATCTTTCACGATCGCGCTTAATAAAGTACACTTTGCGCTTATACTTATGGATTTTAACCTGCATAATCGCAATCAGCCACAACAAAACAACGATTACGGTAACCAATGAACCGATAATAACTTTTAATAACTCTGCTTGCATTTTATCATTTCTTAAAAAAATTTGCCTTTCTGTTTATTTTATATTATATCATTAGCAATTGGCAATTTATTTTTTTAATTATAGGAATAAAAATGTATACTTTAGCCTTTGATACAACATCATCAAACTGTTCCATTGCTTTATTATCAGGCAATAAAGTGCTTGATAAGTTTGAGCAAGAAATGGAATTCGGTCAAGCGGAAGTGCTTATGCCGCAAATAAATAAAATGCTTGATCAACAGAAGCTGCGATTTGCGGATTTGGGATTACTCTGCGTATGCATCGGCCCCGGGTCATTTACCGGTGTCCGCTCTTCCATTGCCGCAACCCGTGCCTTCTCGCTGGCTTCGCCGCAACTGTCGGTAACCGGAGTTTCGGCGTTTGAGGCATATATGCAGTCTTTGGATGATTTTGATTTGTCTTCCTACAATGCAGTCATTATTGAAACTAAACGTGATGATTTCTATTTTCAGCTTTTCAACGGCAAAAGAGAAAAAATTTCTGATACTGAGGCTCTTTCTTATGAACAAATTATCGATACTTTAAAAGGAAAAACCGTTTCATTAATCGGTAACGGAGTAGAAAGATTTCTTGAAAAACCAAGCGGATTGGTATTACACAGCATTCATATGGAAAAAAATTTACCGATAATATCTTTGGCCGAATGTGGTCTGCAAAAATATAACGCACACAAACTTAACTACCCTAAACCGCTGTATTTAAGAGCTCCTGATGTTTGTGTAAAATCGTAAAATTTATATGGATATCTGAAAAAGAAAAGTGTATAAGAGGAAAAACAAATACTGTAATAACATTAATTAAAGTGAGGATAAATTGACTAGATCAGAATTAATTGCAAAAATTGCACCTAAATTTCCAAATTTAACAATAAAAGACATCGAAAATATTGTTAACGTTATATTTGATAGATTGACTTCTGCTCTGGCGGAAGGTGACCGTATTGAAATTCGCGGTTTCGGTGCATTCACAACTCGCACACGTCACGCCCGCGTAGCGTTAAATCCGAAAAACCGTGAGAAGGTCAGCGTACCGGAAAAACGTGTAGTACACTTTAAAACCGGAAAAGAATTACACGACAGATTAAATTCGTAGTCTGCCATAAATATAAGGATGCATAATGAAGTTTTTATACTACTTAATATCTCTGCCGCTTTTAATACTGGCCTTATGGGCGGTATACGGCATAGAGGCCAGTGAAGGTGTTACCTTTATCTTGTGGCCGGAAAACACGTTAAATATAAAACTGATTTTATGTGCCTTTTTGCTTTATGGTTTTATTTGCGGCCGCTTGGCTTCGTGGTTTGCCTATGCGCCAATGCGCCGTGATCTGCGTTTGCAGAAAAAAGCCAACAAAGCTTTGAGTAAAGAACACAATAAGTTGAACGAGACCGTTAACGGTTTGCAACAAAATCTTGACGGTCTTAAAGAACAAGTCAAAAAACAAGAAATGCCGGTTTCTCCGGTAAGTCAGGAAACCAGAAGTTGGCTATCCCAAGTAAAAGATAAGTTTTCTATACCGAAAGAGAGTTAATAATGAACTGGTTAACCGATATTGTACGGCCAAAGATTCAAAAAACGACACCTAAGGAAATTGCGGATAATTTATGGGTTCGTTGTCCGAATTGTAATCAGATGCTGTTTTCAAAAGAGTTGAAACAATCGCATTATGTTTGCACATCATGCGGTCATCATTTGCGCTTATATGTCGAAAAACGCTTACGTTTGCTGTTTGACGATGCCAAATACACTTTGCTTGATCTGCCGATGATTCAAGATGATCCGTTAAAATTTAAGGACATGCAAAAATATACCGATCGTCTGAAAAATAACCGCAAAAACACCGGTTTTCGTGATGCTATTCAGGTTGCACGCGGTAAAATCGGCGGAATTTCCAGTGTTGTGGCAGCAATGGATTTTTCTTTCATGGGCGGCTCGATGGGAATGGCTGTCGGTGAAGGCATTGTAACAGCAGCACATACAGCTTTAGCCAACAAAGAACCGTTTATAACCGTCGCTTCTTCCGGTGGTGCTCGCATGCAGGAAGGTATGTTTTCTCTGATGCAAATGGCTCGCACTACAGCCGCAATTAATGAATTAAAAGAAGCCGGAATACCGTTTGTTTCAATTTTAGCTGACCCGACAACCGGCGGTGTTTCTGCCTCATTTGCCATGCTTGGAGATGTAAATATTGCGGAAAAAGGCTGTTTAATCGGTTTTGCCGGTCAACGTGTAATTGAGCAAACTATTCATGAAAAGTTGCCGGAAGGTTTTCAACGTGCGGAATACCTTCTGGAGCATGGGATGGTCGATATGGTGGTTGAGCGGGAGCAAATGAAGCCAGAGTTGGTAAAAGTTCTCCAAATTCTTACCGCTAATATAAAGAAAAAATAACATATTTTTTCGTGCTTTGACAATGTCACTGATATTTATGTTTCAAACCACTTTCTATTTTATCTGTATGTTCAGTATGGAAATTTGACAGATTCAACGTTGCCGGTGATATTGCTACTGCCGAAGCCGTAGTTATTTTCCGGCGAACTGCCCCAAAAGTTGCGGCCATAT
>CADBPX010000096.1 GCA_902796625.1 uncultured Pseudomonadota bacterium | reverse complement strand
TATTTGTGACACTTTCGTTAAAAAAATCCGCAATCGGCAATTTTCTTTGACATATTTTTGATAAAATGGTACGCTATAGTTATAGAATTATGGAGACATTACTATGATTAACAAAATGTTAAAAGGTTTAAAAAATTCTGCAGAAAAGGCTCGTGTTTTTTTTAAGAACGTCGAATTCAATTTAACACCGACAATTCTTCCATGCACAAATTATAAAGACTTACGCGATTATTGCTATAAGGAATGGGGTATGTCCGAAGGCCGCTGTTCAGATATTTATACTGATTGCATGGGCTATCCTACAACCGGCACCGGTTTTTTAATCTATTCTCCTAAAGGTAATGGTTCGCGCCAACAACAAAAAGATAATTTTACCAGCATGGAATTTTCGTGGAAAGGTAAAGTATTAAGCAAAGAGCAAAAAGAAAAATTATTTGACCAAATTGTCAAAGATTATGAAGCGGGAAAACTCGGCAAAAATAAAAGAAATTTATATCCTCGATATAGATTAACCGACAGAGGCCACAAAGCAGAATTTGATCGTCGTTTCAAAGCGTGGTATGATGTTGCAACACAACATCATAAAGACCTGCATAAAATGCCACGATCGCTGGCTCAATCTATGATGCATTTATATTGGTGGGGTAAAGGAACTCAAGCCAAAGAAATTAAAGGAACATATGTTCAACAGGCAAATAGTGTCTATTTATATATGAAAGGCGGCGGTGCTTATGGTATGAAAGGCAATAACCAGTTAATAAATGATGGTCAACAAGCGATAAAAGATGCTAAAATTGTTTCCCAAAAACAGTCTCAGCAAACCCCAAACAGACCTCAACGTCGACAAAGACAATCTCGTGGTGGTCGCTGATCACCGATTCATACAACAAAAAACAGCCGCATCAAACAAAGATACGGCTGTTTTTATTTAGCATAAACATCTTACTTGGTTAAAGCAACGGTGTCTTTAGCAATCATCAATTCCTCATCTGTCGGAATCATAAATACTTTAACTTTTGAATCCGGTGTTGAAAGCATAACGCATTCGGCATGTTTTTTATTATTTTCCTCATCGATTTTAATGCCCAAATATGCCAATTTTTCCATCAACATATGCCGCATAACAACGCCGTTTTCACCAACACCGGCCGTAAACACCAAAGCATCAACACCTCCCAGTTCGGCAATATAGCTGCCGACTATTTTTAACAACGAATGAACATAGCATTTGGTAGCCAGCAAACATTTTTCATTTCCGCTCAGCAATCCGGCTTCAATGTCGCGATTATCGGAATAACCGCATAAACCGAGCATGCCGCTTTGTTTATTCATTAAATTATTCACTTCATCGGCACTTAACCCGTCTTTTTTCATAATATACAAGGGGATATACGGATCAACATCGCCGCAACGTGTCCCCATAATTGTTCCGGCCAGCGGCGTAAATCCCATTGAAGTATCGACACATTTACCATTATCAATAGCCGCTAAAGATGCACCGTTTCCTAAGTGCATGGTAATAACTTTGCCCTTTTTACCAATTAATTTAGCACATTCATCATAAACATATTGGTGTGATGTTCCGTGAAAACCGTATCTTCTGATTTTGTTACGCTTGTACTGATCTTCCGGCAAAGCATAAAGATAGGCTTCGGGAGCCATAGTCTGATGGAAAGAAGTATCAAACACCGCCACTTGCGGAATATTCGGCAAAACCTCCTGTACGGCGCGAATACCAAGAACATGCGCCGGATTATGTAATGGTGCAATTTCGCCCAAACTTGCAATATCACTGATGACCTGCTCATCAATAACAACCGAACCTTTGAAAATATCTCCGCCCTGAGCCACTCGATGCCCGACCGCGCTCAGTTCATCCATACTGCTCAAAGCTCCCTGTAACAACAAATTAAAAACGCCGCGGATCGCCTCTGAATGGGTTGGCAACTGCATCATGTGTTCAGTTTTTGGCCCATCACCGTACTGAATTTTAATAACTGAATTCTGTTGCCCGATACGCTCGGCGATCCCCTTGCTGACCACCTCGTATTTATCTTCATTAACATTATAAAGCTGAAATTTTAACGAAGAAGAACCACAATTTATAACTAATATTTTTTTCATTTATCCATCCTTATGTTTTTATTTATTTGCTTGAATACAAGTAATAGCCACCGCACCGACAATATCTTCGGCCGAACAGCCGCGGGAAAGATCATTAACCGGTGCATTCAAACCTTGCAAAATCGGTCCGTATGCCTCACATCTGCCCAAACGTTGCAGCATTTTGTAACAAATATTTCCGGCATCAAGGTTAGGGAAAATCATTACTCTGGCCTTTCCGTCCACTTCACTGTTCGGAGCCTTTTTGGCACAAACTCCGGCGTCAAGAGCGGCATCAACCTGCAACTCGCCGTCAATTTTAATATTCATACCCCGATATTCCTCACTTTGTAAGGCTTGCTTAGCCAATGCGGTTGCCCGTTGAACTTTTTCAACCTCCTCACCTTTAGCCGAACCTTTTGTTGAAAAAGACAACATCGCGACCGTAGGTTCAATTCCGAACATAATTGCCGTTTCGGCCGCCGTAAGAGCAATATCCGCCAATTCTTTATCGTTAGGGTTAATCACCACGCCACAATCGGAAAAAATGTACGGCTTATTCTGAGAAACCATAATAAAGAATGAAGAAACTGCTCGTTCTTTTTTGGCTGATTTAATAATTTGCAATGCCGGACGCACCGTATCTGCCGTAGAATGATTAGCTCCGGAAACCATTCCGTCAGCATCACCTGCCTTTATCATTAAGGTACCGAAATAATTATTATTCAAGGCTAATTTTTGTGCCTCCTCATAACTCAATCCTTTAGCTTTACGCAATTCGTATAAAAGTTCGGTATATTTGCCAAGTTGCGGAGAATCCGCTGGATTTATAACTTCTATATCATACAATGACCAATTATTTTTCGCATAAAAATCCGCAATTTTTTTCGTATCACCCAAAATAATAATTTTAGCGGTTTTAGCCTCGGTAATTAAATGAGCGGCCTCCAGAACCCTCTCATCTTCGCCTTCCGGCAAAACGATTGTCTTCAAATTTTGTTGTGCTTTTTGCAATAAACTTTTTATATATTCACTTTGAGCCATAATGATGATCCTTAAATTCTATTTTTCAGTTGCTACATTATAAACAACGAAAGGTTTAAAAAGTCTATAAAAAGTTTTGCTTTTTCGGCTGATTTGTAATATTCTGGCAAAAATTATCAAAAATGGAGAAAAAAATAATGCGGATATTGATTTTTTTGTGTTGCTGCTTATTGTCTTTTCCGGTTTGGGCCAAAACCGATTTTTCGGCGGTTATTCCGGTTGATGTTGAAGCACAAAATTCGGTAGAAGCCAAAGAAAAGGGCATGATAAATGCCCAACGTGATGCCTTTTTGGAAGTTGCCGGCCGCTTAACCACTGCTGCCAACGTTGAAAAGTTGAAAGAGCTCAGTGATGATGCCATTTTACACTTTATCAAATCGGTCAGCGTGGCCGATGAAAAAGCGGGTGGAACCAAATATATAGCTAATTTGACCGTGCAAATAAATGAAGAATTATTGCGTGATTATATGGTTGAAAATGAGATGATTGCCGCCGATACCGTTGATCTAATGGTTATTCCCGTGCTTAAAAACGAGCACAGCTATCAGCCTTTATTGTGGGAAGGTGCCAACATTTGGCGCCAACAGTGGATTTCCAAAGGCCTGATAAAATTCGGCGCAATGCAAATACATACTATCGGCGAACATTTCCGCAATATTATTGACTTAAACGGCGATACGGCCTTATACATGCCGGATTCTGTATATAGCCAAATCAGCCGAATGAACGGTTCCGATAAAATTTATGTTGTCGCCGCCGAAATTATGCCGAACGGCGATCTGAAAGTAACCGTTAAAAACGAAAAAAATAAAA
This sequence comes from uncultured Pseudomonadota bacterium, assembly GCA_902796625.1. GTDB lineage: Bacteria > Pseudomonadota > Alphaproteobacteria > RF32 > CAG-239 > RUG410. Next base: position 3,554 of record CADBPX010000096.1, on the reverse strand, counting down.
ATGAAGACAACTTTACGATATTAAATGACAATAGCGGCAATATTTTTGATAAAGCCATTGAAAAGAGTGTCATGTTTATTTCAAATATGGAGCGCGATTCGCGGCAAGCCGATAATGCCCCGCCGGCTACCGGCTTAATTAACGCCGCCTACACCTATACCGATATGAAAGATTGGCTGACCCGTAGCGTAGCAATGACCAATTTGCCAATGGTCGAAGGGGTAGATGTTAAAAGTTTTGGTGGCGGCAAAGTCAGTTTTTCCATTCGCTATACCGGATCGCTGGAACACTTGTGGGAGGCACTGCAAGAAATCGGTTTAAGCCACGAAATGGCCGGTAACTATTATATTATAAGGTAAAAAAATGAAACAGCAAGACGTCACCAACCATCGCTATGCTTTAATTTTGGGCACATTATTACTGCTTGGAATATTTCTATATGCCTTGCGCTCTGTATTGCTACCCTTTGTTGTTGGCATTATTGTTGCCTATTTTCTTGACCCGTTTGTCCGGCGTCTGTCTCGGCATCATAAAATATCTCGTGCCACTGCAACATCATTAGTCTTAGGCTTATTCTTAATTATTCTATTGCCGCTGATTTTACTATTAGGTGCGGCCGCCGTGACACAGATTGGAGAATTTATCGGCAATTTACCGCAATATCTCAGTTCATTCGGGCAAAAATTAACCGAATTTATTCATCGTTTGCAAATATATTTTCCGGCACTGTCTTTGGAAAATGTCGAAAATTCTTTACGCGAAAATTTCGGCGAATCCGTAAAACCGGTAGCCAAGTTTGTTCACGGAATTATAGTCAACGGCTTTGCGTTTGTTAATATTCTGTCCCTCCTGCTGATAGCGCCGGTTGTAGCCTTTTATATGCTACGTGACTGGCCGACGTTTACCGGAAAAATTTATGATTTAATTCCGCGAAAACACTTAAAAGACGTTACCGAGGGATTGAATCAGGTTAATCGAATTATTTCCGGATATTTGCGCGGACAATCTTTGGTGTGCGTGGTTTTAGGAAGTTTTTATGCCTTTGGCTTATGGCTTATTGGTCTTAATTTGGGACTTTTGGTTGGATTTTTAGCCGGAATCATCTCTTTCATCCCTTATGTCGGTTCAATTTCCGGTTTTCTAATGGCCATAATATTAGTAGTAACGCAATACGGAACTTTACCGAAAATATTGGCGGTTATCGCCGTTTTTGGCATTGGCCAATTTTTGGAGGGCAATTTCTTAACTCCGAAATTGGTTGGTGAAAATATCGGCCTGCATCCGGTATGGGTAATGTTTTCCCTCTTAGCCGGCGGTGTTTTGCTTGGTCTTTTAGGCATGATAATAGCGGTTCCGGTGGCGGCCTGCCTCGGTGTTCTGTTACGCTACTTAATTACTAAATATCAAAAAAGCCGAATTTATAATGAAACTGCCTGATAAATCAACGATCCGTACGATATTTGCCCATATAATCTTGAGAAGAAATATCTCCTCTATGTAATTTTGCCTGATCTGCAACTCTTTGATATTCGTGAGCTTTTCGCATATAATATTCTTGACGATCGCGATATCCAGGCCACGCCTTAACACACAAATTTGCAGCTTTACGACAATATACAGCACGCATTTCATTGGCTTTAACACGGCCAAATGCCTTTTGAGTTATAATCTCCAGAGTTTTATCAACCACCCGTAATTTTTCATCCAGAGGCACACTAGGATTATCCAAATACCTATCGACCAACGGAAGTTTCTCTTCGGCATAGGCCCGTTCTTTATCGCCTTGTTGCTTACTTTGGCTCCGCCGATATTCCTTCACGTCATCAAGATAACGAAAAGATTTTTTATTTGCAGAATCTAGTTTTTGATAAGTATCAAAAACAACTTTCCGGAAAATTTCCAAATTATTGCTGCGACGATGCAATCCGGCTCTTTCTGCCAACCACACTAATTTATCCTGTTCTTTTTTAGAAGTTACGGAAACGATTTCACCAACGGTCGCAATAAAAAAGCCGTTTGCTTCACGATTATAAGCTTCAACAACATCCAAGACCCGCTCCAGTGCGGCAACCTTTTTATCATTACTGACATTAAAAGCCAAAATTTCCTTTCTTCGATCCAATAAAATGTCCATTAAAGCATCAACATCCACATTTACACCATCTTCATATTCATTTATTTTGGCATCAAAAAGGACCGTTTTCTTGGCAAACTCAATATCATCACGTTTTGTCATCTGTTTTCCTTTTAAAGTTTTTTCACCATTTTAACAAAGGTTATTCCCTGTTCTTCGAAAGGATCACCGGCGGCCTGATAGCCGAGCTTTTCATAAAAACTCACAACTGAAAGCATCGCATGCATCACAATTTGTGAATATCCTGCTTCTTTAGCGCGCTTTTCCGCATATTTAACCAACTCGCGCCCGATACCTTCGCCCTGATAAATTGTATCAACGGCTACTTGCATCATACGGATTTTTTCATCATCAAGCGGAGCCAAAATTAATCCGCCGACCAAGCGATCATCTAAAGACTCCACACAGCCGATGTGCAAATAATTTGCCTCTTCCGGCCGAAATGAATCTAAGAACTTTAATCCTAATGGTTCCAATAAAATTTTATAGCGCAGTTCGACCAATTCATTATAACGCGAAGATCCGAAGTCAATATCAATCATTTTACGCATAACGAAACCTCCTTCAATTATGTTCTTATTAAAACATATTTTTTAGTATTTGACAATAATTATTGATTAAAGCAAAAAAATATTTTATCTTCAGGCAGGTTTTAGGGAGAAAAAATGACAGATTTAAGTTTAATTCGTAATTTTGCTATTGTTGCGCATATTGACCACGGCAAATCGACCATCGCCGATCGAATGATTGAATATTGTGGCGGTCTGCAACGGCGCGAGATGACCGAACAGGTTTTGGATTCGATGGATATTGAACGCGAACGCGGCATTACGATAAAAGCTCAAACTGTACGCTTAAACTATCAAGCTGATGACGGCAAAACCTATCAGCTGAACCTTATAGATACCCCAGGACATGTTGATTTTACCTATGAAGTATCCCGTTCTTTAGCCTCGTGCGAAGGGACAATTTTGGTGGTTGATGCCACTCAGGGAGTGGAAGCCCAAACACTGGCAAATGTCTATTTGGCGCTCGACTGCAATCATGAAATTGCCGTTGCCTTAAATAAAATAGATTTGCCTTCCGCCGATGTTGCCCGCGTTAAAGAACAAATTGAAGACGTAATCGGCTTAGATACCGAAGATGCTGTGGAAGTTTCCGGCAAAACCGGATTTGGTATTCATGATCTGCTGGAAACGGTTGTCCGCAAATTACCGGCTCCGCAAGGCAATATTGAAGCTCCGACCAAGGCTCTTTTAATTGATAGCTGGTATGATTCGTATTTAGGTGTAATTATCTTGGTTCGAGTTAAAGACGGAATTTTACGCAAAAAGCAAAATATTCGGATGATGTCGAGCGGTATGGATTACGTTATAGATAAAATCGGCGTATTTACTCCGAAAATGACTGATGTTGATGC
>CADBPX010000095.1 GCA_902796625.1 uncultured Pseudomonadota bacterium | reverse complement strand
ATCAAACAAAAAATGGTTGCCGGTCAACAAATAATCATAATCAAGTTGTGAAATAAATTCCTTAAATTCTTCCAGCCAGCCGTCGTAAGTGAAAAAATCAACCTCAAAACCGACCAACAGGCGAATATTCTTTCGGCGACCCAGTTGGTGTATTTCATCACAGTGTTTTTGAAACTTCGGCAAAATTTCCTTAAAAGAATCATTATAAATGTAAGGAGCATAATATTTTTGCAAACTTGCCTGTGATCGGCTTTGTTTCATATCTTTATGAACAATTAAGTGATCACTAATGCCCAGCTCAGTTAAGCCGATTTCTTTGGCGTGGTCAATCAGCTCTTCTAAGCTGTTGCGACCATCAGAAAAATTGGTATGCGTATGGTAAGAAAAATGTTGAATATCAGGCATTTTTTATATATCCCAAAAGAGCAGTTATCGCGGCCGGAGTAACACCGGTAATCCGTGAAGCTTCACCGATTGTCCGCGGTCGAACCGTTGTGAAGCGTTGCACCATTTCAGACGACAAACCCCCAACCTTATTATAATCAATATCATCGCGAATACGTAAATTCTCATCGCGCTTAAAAACCGCAATATCTTCATATTCGCGTTTTAAGTAGCCGGAATATTTGGCATCAATTTCGACCTGTTCAAAAATTTGTTCATCTATATCTTTGATTTTATTATCAAAATCCACGAATGTTTCACGTGAAACATTGGGATAACCCAACAAATCTTTCAGCGACTTTTTTCCTTTATGCTTAACCGCAATTCCCAGCTCTGTAATCTCCGGATAAGAAATAATCTTTCGACAGCAATAAGTATCAAAATCCTGAATAGCTGCCATTTTCTTTTTAAATACACTGTATCGCGCATCACTGACACAGCCGACATCATAACCGATTTCAGTTAAACGCGCATCAGCATTGTCGGCACGTAAAATCAAACGATATTCCGAACGCGAGGTAAACATCCGGTATGGTTCATCAACACCTTTTGTGATTAAGTCATCAATCATAACCCCAATATAACCCTGACTACGATCTATGAACAATTCTTTATTTATATTGAGCGACTGCAAGGCAGCATTAACTCCCGCAACCAATCCTTGTGCCGCTGCTTCTTCATAGCCGGTGGTACCGTTTATTTGTCCGGCCAAGAAAAGTCCGTGCGCTTTCTTCACCGCCAGGCAATGATCTAATTCCTGCGGATTGATATAATCGTATTCAATGGCGTAGGCGTGGCGCAAAATTTCAACATTTTCAAGACCTTTTATAGTATGAATAAAGTCTTCTTGAACATCAGCCGGCAAAGACGTTGATATTCCGTTAGGATAAACAACATTTGTATTATAACCCTCCGGCTCCAAAAATATCTGATGCGCCGTACGATCCGCAAAGCGAACCAACTTATCTTCTATGCTTGGGCAATAGCGCGGACCGCGGCCGGTTATTAATCCGGAAAACAGTGCACACTTAGAAAAATTGTCGCGGATTATCTTATGGGTTGCTTCATTGGTATAAGTTATGCCGCAATCTATTTGTTTTTGGGTGATTTTTTCGGTTAAAAAAGAAAATCCCTGAGGTTTTTCATCACCGGATTGGCGCTCTAAAATATCCCAATTAATCGTATCACCGTTCAAACGTGCCGGCGTGCCGGTTTTAAGGCGACCGATTTGTAAGCCAATGCTTTTTAAATACGGTGTTATACCTTGGCAAGAAACATCGCCGACCCGACCGCCAATAGTTGTTTTGTGACCGGTAAACATTACTCCGTTCAAAAATGTTCCGGTGGTTAAGACAACAGCCTTAGAATATATGGTTTGCCCATCGGCTAAACATATCCCCTTAACAGCGTTCTCAGCAACTATCAACCCTTCAACCGCGGCCTCCATAATTTCCAGTCCCGCAGTATTTTGCAGTTCTTGTTGCATATATTTTTTATATAAGCCACGATCGGCCTGCGCTCGTGGCCCGCGAACTGCCGCACCCTTAGACTGATTAAGCATACGGAACTGAATTCCGGCTTTATCAATAATGCGCCCCATTAAACCGTCAAGGGCGTCAATTTCGCGCACCAAATGGCCTTTTCCCAGACCGCCGATAGCCGGATTGCACGACATTTCACCGATTGTCGCGATTTTGTGGGTTACAAGCAGCGTTTTTGCCTTGCAGCGAGCCGCAGCTGCCGCAGCTTCACAGCCGGCATGACCGCCACCGACTACAATTACATCATAGATATCATTCATTTTTATTCTCTTGCTGAATATAAAACATATTTTAATAAGTTATGCAACATTTTTTAAATCGCACGCTTTAAATACAGTGTTTCAATTTTAAAAAAATCAAATTCTGAGCAATCTTTTGATTTTTAAAGGTTTAAATACAGTGTTATTTACCAATGCAGAAGCTGCTGAAAATTTTATCCAAGATTTCATCGACCGCAACACGACCGGTTATTTTACCAATGGCACGACAAGCCAAACGAATATCTTCTGCCGCCAACTCAATGTTTTTGTTTAAGTTGAACCGAGACAAACATTCAACACACTCTCTTAAGGCTTCACGATAGCGTTGGCGCGTTATTAGTTGGCTTGAACTTTCTAAGTACATCTCATTGAAATAGTCGTATATTTTACTGCTGATTTCACTAACATTTTCGTTATTTTTAGCCGATATAAGCACACAACCGGCGTTTTTGAGCTCATTTTTTTGCTCATTCGATAATTTATCCGCCTTATTTGCCACCAATATATAATTGTCGCCATTTAAATATTGGGCAAAAATTTCCGGCCTATCAACCGATGCATCAAAGATAAAAACCTTGAAATCGGCACTATTAATTTTTTCCTTAGCCAGCTGAATACCAATTCTTTCAATAGCATCATCAGCCTCGCGCAAACCGGCAGTATCCGTCAGAATTATCGGAAAACCATTGATATCAATATATGCATCAATAGCATCACGAGTTGTGCCGGCTATATCCGAAACAATTGCCACATTACGCCGTACCAAGGCATTAATCAAGCTTGACTTGCCGGCATTGGTCGGGCCGGATATAACCACATTAAAACCATCGCGCAAGCGTTCTTCAACTTTATTAATCGACAGATGCTGAATTATAGCCTCTTTAACTTTAAATACATTGTTCTCAATTTTAAATACAGTGTTTTGCGGGATATCTTCATCCGGAAAATCAATATATGCTTCAATGTAAGCTAAAATTTCTAAAAGTTGCTCCCGCCAATTATCATATAAATTCAATAAGTTACCGCCCATTTGTTTAAGTGCGACCTGTTGCTGTAAAGATGTTTCCGCCTCAATTAAATCAGCTAAACCATCGGCGGCGGTTAAATCCATTTTGCCGTTATAAAACGAACGACGCGAAAATTCTCCGGGCTCAGCCAAACGAAAGCCCTCTATGGCAGAAAGCGAATCGATAATACTGCGAATAACCGCCTTCGAGCCGTGGCAATTTATTTCAACCGTATCTTCACCGGTAAATGAATGCGGACCGCAAAAACATAGAACCAAAGCCTTATCCAATTCCTGATGAGT
>CADBPX010000094.1 GCA_902796625.1 uncultured Pseudomonadota bacterium | reverse complement strand
CCGGAACAGCCAATTTCTGATGCCATCGCAATAGCCTGAGTATTTAAAGCATATATTGAGGCATCAAAATGAACATCTAAGCGTTCTATTGGTAAAACCTCCAGTCCCCAATAGTTTGCAACTTCCCACTTATTATATCCTTGTTCCAGCAATCGAGCAATAATGTTTTGATACAATTCCGGACGACGACACACCACAGGCAAGGCTATACGAATTTTACTTTTCGGAAACTCTTTCAACCCCTTAATGTCACTGTCGGGTGATATTAAATAGATGACTTCCTCCAATTTGGAAATATTAACATCGCGCAAATAATTTAAATTATCTACCTTAACAGCAAAATTTCCAGTTGTCCCACGATTTTGTGATTTCGGCTTCGACGGAAGACTTCCTTGCGGCAAATCAATTAAAATTTGCTCATAAAGACGGCGACGCAATTCATTTAACAGTGACAACGGCGTAAAAAGTCCAAGAGGATTATTTATTCGCAATTTTTTTAATTGAAAATTTGTTTCTCCGGTCTTATTAAAAGCCTTAGTGATTGCTTCATTACTTTTATTCGGATTATCTGTCGGCTGAAAATCACCATTTACTTCTGCAACATATTCTCCGCATTGAGCCTTAATTTTATCCCTATCAACAAAAACATCAACATCTATATCTTGCAATTGGTGGTATTCATGAGGTTTAGGCTTATCATAATGATATGCTCCCTTCACTGCTCCCGATGATGACAAATAGATTTTATCTCCCTTTTGAATATGCGGATAATTGGCCGGTAAATCTATGGCGATCTTCATTCCGGCTTGTGCTTCAATAACCGATTTGCCATTAAGATAGAGTTTTTGAACAGCAAAACCGAATGGTTTTTCATAACCTTGCACATCTATTTGCAAACCATCGTGTCGCGAAATTTTATGCTGAGTTACAAATTGTAGCTTTTTCTTAAAAACTCCTTGGGTTAATCCTATCATAAGTCCGCGGTGACCGACAAAATCAGGATCAATGATTTCCTTATTTCTACCATTAAAATGAAACCGGCACCATGGCCGAGAAAAAATTTGTTTAATATTTTCTTCTTTATGACAATCAGCCCCCTTACCGTCTAAAATATGGCGATAATAATCAGTTACTGCTGCAACATATAAAGCAGATTTTTTTCTTCCTTCTATTTTCAAAGATGTTACATCCGGCATTTTCAGCACATCTTCGCACAATGCTAAATCTTTCATTGAAAACAGGTGATTTTCTTGATTTTGGCACATGAATTTTGCCCGACAAGGATAAAGGCATTTTCCTCGATTAGCACTGCGATCATATTCCATCGCTGAGAATTGGCATAACCCGCTGTATGAATAGCACAAAGCTCCATGGATAAACACTTCGGTTTCCAAATCGGGTATAGCGGCAATTTCATTAATTTCAGACAAGGTTAATTCGCGTGCCAAAACCACGCGCTTAAAACCTATTTTTTGCAGGAACAAAGCACCTTCTTTATTATGGACGGCCATTTGTGTACTGGCATGCATTTCAAACCATGGATAAGATTTTTTGATAACTCTAGCCACTCCTAAATCTTGAATAATTATAGCATCAACATGACAGCGGGTGCAAATATCGAGACTTTCAATCAAATCGGTCAGTTCATGCTCCTGAACAACTGTATTTATGGCAACATATACTTTACGTCCCAAATGATGTGCATAGGCCGTAAATTCATCTAGCGTTGCTTCATCAAAGTTAGTAGCCGTTGCGCGTGCCGAAAATTTTGACAATCCTAAATACACGGCATCTGCACCGTAATACAAAGCTGCGTATCCGGCGTCAACATCTCCGGCCGGAGCCAATAATTCCTGCTTTTTCATTAAAACCTCTGGTTACAAATATCTATTTGCATTAGTATATTGTTTTGTTAATTTAGTCAAGTAAGATGATGCGTACCAACGACAATTTTCTGATAGCGATATAAAGCAAAAAGCATTGCAATGTACATTAAAGCTTCACAACTTTCTTCCATAATTTCATTATCGATACTCTGAAATTCAGCAATTGTTCCTCCAACTGCACCAATCATAAAGAAGATTGCCTCCCATACAAAAAACGGTGCATTTTTAACATAAGCCATAATCGGCTGCCATATCTTGTTAACAATAAAATATCCGATCGTAAACAAAATATATATAACTTTGGATGCTTCTATTATATAGCCATACTTTAAATTACGCCAACGGCATATTTCTTCCGGCTTTAGATATTTAGCGCAAAAATAACTCCGCCCTAAATTTGTTTCACGCATTATCAAAAATACCACAATCAGAGCGAAAAAGACAAACATTTTACGGGCGTTTTGAGCTTTTAGACAAAGCAGCAGCATGAGAAAGAGAATAAAAATCTGCATATTTTCGACGATACCATTTTCAACAAACCATTGCGGATCAGCATATTTCATTAACGGATAAATTGCCATTAATAGCATCAATTGGACAATCTGCTCCCAGGAAAAGTGCCAATCAAAACGCTTTAAAATATTCTTTAACATACTAAAAATTTCCCTTTTATATCTTTACAACTGTATATATACAAAAAAAATTATTTGATTGTAAGTTTTTTTTGCTCTAGTGTGTATAAATATAAAGTCAATGTGGTGAAGAAAATGCGACCGAATATTTTATTAATTTGGGATTTTGATGGAGTTATTGCCGATTGCGAGCATTTATGGGTAGAAAATTGGACCGATATTATTGATAAAAAATATGGCATAAAACTCTCACCCGCACAACAACAATATTATCTTGAGGGAAAAGCCGAAAAGACAAAGATATCCCTGCTTATTAAAGACTTCCCGCAAATGACATTTGATAACGATTTTTGGCATATAGTTCGTAGCAATGAGGCTGAACTGATTGACACAAAACTGGAAATAACGCCGCATGTTACCGATATTTTATCAGATACCAATTTTGCCCATTGCATAGCCACCGGAGCAATTCCTGATAAACACAATAAAAAAGTAGAGAAATTGGGGCTGAAAAAATATTTTGATGAGCAAAACACATTTACGGCTACAATGGTACAAAACGGTAAACCGGAACCTGATTTATTTATATATGCCGCGCAAAAAATGGGATATCTCCCCGAAAATTGTATTGTTATTGAAGATTCAACTGCCGGAATTATTGCCGCTAAGAAGGCTGACATGAAAGTTATTGCCTACATTGGAGCAACTAACCACAATACCGACGAATATATAGCCCAATGCCGAAAATATGGTGCTGATTTTATTGCCTCAACAATGACCGAAGTTCATACAATATTGAAAAAATTTTATAAAAGAAATGATTAGCCTGCAATAATTAATACTTATTGGCAGTTGCCTTCTCCAAAATCATTCCTATTTTAGTATTCATGAAAAAGTCAAAATACAGCATGAAAGAAAAATTAGACATTGCTGAAAGCATTGTCACAATTTTAATGTTTATTATGGCCGTCTGGGGAACTATTGTCAGCTTTGAAAAAGGCTTTTGGCACAAACTCGACCATGTGGTCAACCATTATCACCAAGAATTTACGCAAATTGAAAACAAAGAAATTAATAAACTTTCCGAGAATAAAATCCCCTATTATGCAAAAAAATAAAAAAAGCGCAAAAAATACTTGCAATCAGAATTATAATGAAGTATAAGTTAGGCGTTTGAGTTGTTCAGGCTAATCGGCATGCCTGACGGCTTTGTGTAATTCCATAACGATGAAAGGGAATAAAATGCCTAAATTAAAAACTAAAAAAGCGGCTGCCAAACGTTTTGACGTTACCGGCACCGGTAAATTAAAAAGAAACCATTCGTTTAAGAGACACCTTCTCTTTAACAAGCCAACAAAACAAAAAAGACAAGCTCGCGGCACGAAAATTATTAACGCTGCCAACAAGTTTATCAAAAAGTTTTTACCGTTTATTTAGGAGGATAGGATATGTCTCGTGTTAAAAGAGGTTTAACGGCTCATGCTCGTCATAAAAAAATTTTGAATATGGCGAAAGGTTACAGAGGTCGTAAT
>CADBPX010000093.1 GCA_902796625.1 uncultured Pseudomonadota bacterium | reverse complement strand
TCGCTAATGTAATTGGGTTAAAAGCAGAGCATTTACCATTATGGAGAGCATCAGCACGACCTCTTATAAAGCTTGGTAAGAAGTTTATCAAGCAAGGAATAAATTCTTCTGCTGACAAAGCCAAAAATATGTATTGTAAGAAGGATGAAAGCGATGAAAAATATTACTATTAATAAAATATCATAAAAGGGATATAACATGGAAAAAGAGGTTATAATCAAAAAAAATTAACTTTCTAAAGTCAAATATTTTGGTGGAATGACACCATCTTTAACGACAATCAGATAATAACGTACAAAGGCAAAACGGCGGTCGAGTTCGTCATCACACACGCTCCAATCTATCGGCGAATAGTCTATATCGTTGATACCGCTTAGCTTTTGTAATATTTCATCCATACTTTTTTCTTCTGTAATATCAGGAAAGTCCAAAATCGACGGGCTGACATAAACAGCCTCAATTAAGCCATCTTTATCCATGGCGGAAATATCAATCTCAAACATATCGGCGTTATCAATAAAATCTTTTAAGCAGTGAATACTCTTTTCAGTCCATTGTATCGGTTCAGAGAAAACTCTCACGGCTCGTGAACGTCCGGCAAAACAACTTTCCATCCAAGTACATATTTCCTGATGTGTCGTCTTACCTCCGGTACGTTTGAAATAGTAGTGTAAATCAGCATCAGGATTGTTCGCAAATGACAACAAACCTTTTGACAATACATTATTTCCCTTTTTTACATAATGATATAATTTCATTTTATACCAGTCGAGAATTATCTATCGCCGCTTTAACAAAGGATACGAACAATGGCGCCGGCGCAAAAGGTTTTGACTTTAATTCCGGATGAAATTGAACGCCGATAAACCACGGATGATCCGGACGCTCAACAATTTCCGGAAGCATGCCGTCAGGCGATGTGCCGACAATGGTCATACCGGCTTTGTTCAGCATATCTTTGTATTTTATATTAACTTCATAGCGGTGGCGGTGGCGTTCGGAAATTTTTTCCGTGCCGTAAATTTGCGCACATTTGGAATTAGGTTTCAATACGCATTCATAAGCACCAAGACGCATCGTGCCGCCTAAATCTCCGTCTTTATGGCGTTTTTCAACAGTACCGTCCTTTTCCCATTCGGTCATCAGGCCGATAACCGGTTCACAATTTTCATCCAATTCGGTAGTACCGGCATTTTTTATACCGCAAATATTGCGCATTGTTTCGATTACGGCCATTTGCATGCCAAAGCATATGCCAAAAAACGGGACTTTGTGTTCTCGAGCATATTTTACGGCATTTATCATACCTTGAGTACCGCGCAAACCAAAGCCGCCGGGAACCAGAATGCCACTGACATCATTAAGAATCTCGTCCGGATTATTTTTTTCTAAATCCTCAGAGTCAATCCATTTGATTTTAATTTTGTAATGATTGGCAATGCCGCCGTGAATTAAAGCTTCATGCAAAGATTTATATGCTTCCAGCAACATCATATATTTGCCGACCACGGCAATACGTACTTCTCCTTCCGGTGATTTTAAAACATCAACAATATGTTGCCACCGGCTTAAATCTGTCGGTTCATCGTATGGTAAATTGAAATGTTTGCAAACCTGCCGATCCATACCTTCTGCCGAATATGCTAACGGCACCTGATAAATGCTGGCCGCATCCAAAGCAGTAATAACATTTTCCTCACGAATATTGCAGAATAAGGCGAGTTTGCGTTTTTCATTTTCCGGTATTGCCATTTGTGAGCGGCATAAAATCATATCCGGCTGAATTCCGTATTCCTGCAGTTTTTTCACCGAGTGCTGTGTTGGTTTGGTTTTCAGCTCACCGGCAGTCGGAATGTAGGGAAGCAACGTTACATGAATAAACATGGTTCTTTCACGGCCCAATTCATAAGCAACTTGGCGAATGGTCTCTAAATACGGCTGACCTTCAATATCGCCGACGGTGCCGCCAATTTCACACAAAACAAAATCTTCATCGGTTATATCGGACAGTATGAAATCTTTAATTTCGTTGGTAACATGCGGAATTACTTGAATGGTCGAGCCTAAGTAATATCCATGCCGTTCCTTTTCGATAACGCGCTGATAGATTTTACCGGTGGTGATACTGTCTGTGCGTTTGGCCGGCACCCCGGAAAATCGTTCATAATGTCCCAAGTCCAAATCGGCTTCCGTACCATCATCGGTTACAAAAACTTCACCGTGTTGGCATGGATTCATCGTACCCGGATCCACATTTAAATAAGGATCAAGCTTGCGTAGGCGTACTTTATAGCCACGCGCCTGTAAAATAGCCGCTAAAGAAGCCGAAGCCAGCCCTTTGCCTAAGGATGATACAACACCACCGGTGATAAAAATAAATTTAGCTTGAGGATTTATCGCGATTTCCGACATAATTCATCTCCGTAAAAGTTCTTTTTTAAAGTGACAAAGGCACTTTACTGAAAAGTGCCTTATGTCCTTAGTTATTTCTCAATTAGTTTACTCCGCGACCGGAACTTCAGGTTCAACCGGAGCCGGTGCCTCGGTTTCAACCGGAACTTGCGTTTCTGTTTGAGCCGCCGGTGCAGTGTCAATAATTGAGGTCCGTTTAACTTCCATGCGGCTGAAATAAATTGAAATAGCCATACTTAAGGCAAAGAACAAAGTTGCCAAAACGGCGGTTATTCTAGTGAGAATATTTCCTTTGCCGCGCGCACTTAACAGGCCGCCGATGCCGCTGTCACCACCTAAACCGCTTAAAGCGCCCCCGTTTGAGCGTTGCATTAAAATAACCGCCACCAAAAAGATAGCGACAATAAGCTGTAATACAAGTAATACTGATACCATTTTTTTATCCTTTCCTATTTTGTGGCATTCTTGGCAATTGCAATAAAATCATCAACCTTCAGGCTGGCACCGCCGATAAGTGCTCCGTCCACATCTGGCAAAGAGAGTAATTCAGCAGCATTTCCCGGTTTGACTGAACCGCCGTATAAAATCCGCATTCTGGCAGCCGTTGCTTTGCCGAGCTTTTTAACCAAAGCCTGACGAATTGCGGCATGAACTTCCTGAACATCGGCGGCAGTCGGGGTTTTACCTGTACCGATAGCCCAAATCGGTTCGTAAGCAATAACGGTGTTTTTTGCCGTTGAGTCTTCCGGTACTGATCCGGATATTTGATCTTGGCATATTTTAATAGTTTTTCCTTCATCTCTTTGTGCTTCGGTTTCACCGATACAGATAACGGTTTTCAAGCCGGCAGCATGAGCGGCAATAGCTTTTTGGCACACAATTTTATTAGTTTCATGATGATCGGTGCGGCGCTCAGAGTGACCTAAAATGGTGTATGAACAACCTAAATCAGCCAACATCAGCGGACTGATGTCACCGGTGTGAGCACCTTTAACTGCAAAGTGGGCATCTTGGCCGCCCAAAGCAATTTTAGTGCCGCGCAAACATTTTTTGACAAGACTTAAAAGCGTAAACGGAGGGCAAATTAAAAAATCGCAATTATAATTTTCTTGTTTAACTTTGGCCGCAATAGCTTTTGCCAAGTCGGTTCCTTCTTTTGAAAGGCAATTCATTTTCCAATTGCCCGCAATAAGCTTCTTTCTGAGCATAATCAAATCCTCTAAATCTTTAAAATTTACAAAACTGGCATATTTCTAGCATATTAAATTTTTATTTTCTACAAAAAAAGCACGTTAAACACACTTTATTGCGTTGCATAAATGAATTTAAGAATTGCAATAATTATTTATGTTTCTATAATAAACGCAAAATAACTTTAAAGGAATGGAATTATGATTAGTAAATTTGCAAGCATGCGTGACAGTTGGTTCACTAAAATAATTTTAACGGTAACTGCATTGAGTTTTATGTCTTTGTTCGGAGTTACCGGATATATTAATTCGGCAAACAATAATAAAACGGTTATGAAGGTTGATAAATTTGCCGTTTCACAAAGTGAGTTCAGCCATATGCTGCAAAAAGAACTTTCTAAATTGCGGGCTACGGGAATGCTTGACGAAGAAAGCGATAATTTTACTGAGATTAAAAACGAGTTGATTAATTCTTTGGCTAAATCAAAGCTGGATAGCTTAATCATTGAAAATACCATGAAAAAATATAATGTTGATTTTACGGATTCGCTTATTCGCAACATTATTTATATTATGCCGCAGTTCTTAAATCAAAACGGTCAGTTTGATCGTGAAGCATATAAATGGTTCTTAAGTCGTAATAATCAGACGGAAAATGAGCTGATTCAAGATATTAAACGTAATGTTGCTCGTAAGGTAATGATAGATTCTCAGGTTGCCTATGCCAATATTCCGGAAGTTATGGTTCAACAGATGATGAAAGTTTTGGGGCAGCGGCGTACATTCAAATATGTTAAGATTGTAAATGACGAAGCTAAAATTACCCGCCAACCGACGGAAGATGAACTCGATCAATATTACGAAGATTTAAGCGAAGAATTTACCATTCCGGAAAAAAGAAATATCAGCGTTTTATTCCTTTCACTTGATGATATTGAAAAAAATATTCAAGTAACAGATGAAGAAATAAACGCTTATTATAAAGAACATATCGAGGAATTTGAGCAACCGGAACAACGCGAAGTGTTGCAAATGGTGTTCGAAAATAAGGACGAGGCAGAAAAGGCCGCCGCCGGTTTGGCTTCCGGAAGCGATTTTGTTAAGGTTGCTGTTGAAAACGGACAAAATGCCGAAGATGTAAATTTGGGGTTTGTCGCTCAAAGCGATCTTTCCGACGAATTAGCCGAAGTAGTTTTCGGATTAAAGGACGGTGAAATTTCTCCGATTGTTAATATTGCCGATAGTTGGCAAATTATTAAAGTTGTCGGCAGTAAAGCCGCCGCTAAAGTTGATCGTCAACAGGCTAACGCGCAAATTATCAGTCAAATCAGACAGGATAAGGCCTACGAAGGAAGTGCCGATGTTATGGCTGAAATTGAAGATAAAATCGGTGCCGGCGCAACATTGGAGGAGGTAGCAGATGTTTATGGTGTTAAGCCGATTAAAGTAACTAATTTAAGTGAAGCCGGAACAGTAGATAAAATTGCAAACGATAAGGTTGCTGAAGCTATGACCCACAAAGATGTTGTTGATACTGCTTTTTCATATAACGAAGGAGAAATCAGTCAGGCTGTTGAAGATGATAACGGTATTGTGGTAGTGCGCGTTGATGAAATTATTGCCGAACATTTACAACCGCGTGAGGAAGCGGAAGCCCGCATCAAAGAAATTTGGCTGGAAAATGAAAAAGCCGCTATCACTCAGGAAACGGTTGATAATATTGAGCATGATTTAGATGCCGGTGATACCATGAATGAAGTGGCAACACGTTACGGTTTAAGAGTAACAAGTACTATGCCGCTTAACCGTCAGGAAACATTCGCTGATTTGCCGGCCGCCGATATTATGACTTTGTTCACACAGCCAAAAAACCAGGCCAAAATAGTTAAGGCTGGCGATGACTTTATTGTGGCCGAAACTTCAAATATATATGATGACAGTTCTTCTTTAAGTCAGGAAGACAAAAATTTCTTACTGCAAGCCCTGTCCGCTGAAAATTCTCGGGAAATGGGAGAGGCATTGTTGAAGGATTTTGCTTCTGATTATGAGATTGAAGTTAATTATAATCGTATGGGATTAACTGACGAATGAGAGTAGTCTTTATGGGAACGCCGGATTTTGCTGTACCGGCGCTCCAACGCTTGATCAAAGAACACGAGGTGGTTTGTGTCTATACGCGTGAACCGAAAATTGCCGGTCGCGGCAATAAATTACAAAAATCTCCAGTACAGATAATTGCCGAAGAGAACGGAATCGAGGTACGAACTCCGAAAACCTTGCGCAACTTGGAAGCGCAGAATGCATTTGCTTTATTGCATGCCGATGTTGCGGTGGTTGCGGCATACGGCTTGATTTTACCGCCGGAGATTTTGCAAGCCTGTCCTTTGGGATGCTTAAATTTGCATGCATCACTGTTGCCGCGGTGGCGCGGGGCCGCTCCGATTCAGCGTTGTATTGAAGCCGGTGATAAAAAAAGCGGTGTTACTATTATGCAGGTTGCCGAAGGTTTGGATACCGGAGATATGCTGCATAAGGGAATTGTGACGATAACGTCTGAAATGACCGGCGGTGAGTTACATGATCGGTTGGCGCAGATCGGAGCTGATTTGATTTCTGAGGTTTTAGCGGATATAAAAAAATATCCTCCGCAGCCGCAAGATGAGGCTCTTGCCTGCTATGCCGCCAAAATTGATAAAGCTGAGTGCGAGATTGATTTCAATCTTCCGGCGGCAATATTGATAAATAAAATTCATGCTTTCAGTCCTTATCCGGCAATGTTTTTCACTTATATGAACGAACGTTTCAAAATATTGCAAGCCGAAATAATGTCGGAAATATCCGCCCAATCCGGAAAAATTTTAGCCGGTGACAAAGAATTGATTATAGCTTGTGCAGAAGGGGCTATCAAAGTTTTACAAATTCAGCGGCAAGGTAAAAAAGCCATGTCCGCAGAAGAACTTTTGCGTGGTTTTTCTTTTCAAAAAGACAGTTTGTTGAATAAATAAAAAAACACATCGCCTACCAAAAAGTAATTAAACATTACCAGCTGGTAAGAAATGTGTTTTTTAATAAGAATAAAGATCATTTCAACTTAATGTCCGGTCAGTCTGTTCGCCTTAGAGAACAAAAACCAGAACGCCGTTTACGAAAATTGAAATCAACATAACGTTCAAAATTTTAAAGGTTTAACATAAGGTGAATAAACTCTGTACTCAGAATACATTGATCTTTTTTTTATTTTTTCATCGGCATCATAATTTAATAAAAATAACAATATGCGGCTAAGCTAGTCCATTATGTTATTTAAGTCAAGAGTATTTATTAACTAGCGTATTTATGTTTGATTTTTTTTATTTACAAGCAGTAAAAAATATTTTAACATCAATCTCGGATGCGAAAGTATCCACGGGCGTCAGAAACCCTTTTATTAAGCTAAGTCATCGCTATATTGTTAGCGATGGAAAATACCGACTTCTGTCTTGGACGGATGTCGGCGAATAAGGCTAGTAGGCTAAATAAGCCGAGCCGTTCTTTTTGCTTAGTTTAATAACGGTTTCTGAACATCCGCCCACTTTCTGTAGAAAGCGGGTTTTTTGTTAATTAAACTAAGAAAAAAAGGACATAGACATGAAGAAAACATTATTACTTGCCGGTGTGGCGTGCTTGTTTACATCTCAAACAATGGCTTTGAATATGAATCCGTATGTTTCGGCAAAATTAAAATATTCTATTATGGACAATAGTGCAAAATCAAATTTTGAAGATGAAGTATACTCGTATAAGGCCAATTGGGATATAGATGATAAGGTTTTTGGTGGTAGTGTTGCATTAGGAATACAAGCTCCTTTTACAAATGGGGCAATAAGAGGAGAATTTGAATACAGCTTAAATGCTGACGCCGAAAAGAATATTACATTTACAGGACTAGAGGGGTATAAATTCAAAACAAAATTAAAAAGCCAAACATTGTTGTTTAATGCATATTATGATGTAAAGACGAATACTAATTTTGTTCCGTATATTGGTGCCGGTTTGGGTGCTGCACGCTTAAAAGCTTCTTTGGAAGGAGAAAGTGCCAGTGATACAACTTTTGCATGGCAAATAGGGGGAGGTGTTGCCTACAATATTAATGAAAATCTGGCTGTTGATTTAGGATATCGTTATATCAATTCAGGCGATATAAACAAAACATATATTGATGAAGATGGTTTTCCAGAAAAAGACAAGTTAGAAGCAAAAGCACATGAAATTATGCTTGGTTTGCGCTATAATTTTTAGGTATAGAGACCTTTATATTGTGATTATATTACATTGTAACAACCGGAAGGAAGAAAAAAACTTCCTTCCGGCGTTGCTTTACATGATTATTTATGGGCTAGCATTTCCAAAAATTTGATTTGAATAGCGGCTACTTGCTCAACACTTTCAATATCGACATATTCACCGGAAGCATGTATACCTTCGCCGGTTCCGGAGTGCATAATTACGGTTGAACCTTTAACAGCAAAAGCCCGAGAATCGGTAGCGCCACCGATTTGTACAAAGCGTAACGGCTGGTTGATAGTTTTTTCTGCCAACTGCTTATATGATTGAATTAGCGGATTGTTTTCATCCATAACCACCGGAGTGCTCGCCGAAACAATTTTATAAGTAACGCCGTTAAGCAGGCATTTTTGCAGATTCTTTTCCAAATTTTCAACAGTGGAATTCTCCGTTAAACGAAAATCTAAAAGAGCTTCGGCATAATTAGAGATAACATTTGATACCTGTCCACCCTCAATTTTAGCCATGTGTACCGTATCAACCCATTGATTCTGCGGTTCGTTATGCTCCAAAGAATAATAAGGATATATTTGGCGAATATTTTGCCACGTTTGCAGTAATATTTCATTGGCATCGATTCCTGCCCATGGCGTTGAACCGTGAGCTTCCTTACCGCGAGCAATCAGTTTAACAAACACCGGATTTTTGCACTTAGTAATAATTTCGTGAATATCACCGCCGACATCATTATCTAAAACAACCTGAGCCCTGATTTGCGGATAGGCTTCTAAAAAAGATTCGGTTGACAGACTACCTTTTTCTTCATCGGTGGAGAGAATAATGCCGAATTTGAGCGGGAGCTTGTTTTGCAAAACATATTCCATAGAATTTAAAGCAACTGCGGCAAAAGACTTCATATCTAAAGTGCCGCGTCCATACATTAAATTACCTTTTACTACCGGCTCAAACATTTCATCGGGAGCCGGCACTACATCAATATGTCCCAATACCAGCGCATCAAAATCTAAAGTTTGGGTGTTTCGAATAAAAATAACCGGAGATGCGGTGGTTTGAAAAATTTCTACTAAGGCTTCGGTAGCAACAAATTTGTTTTTAATGTATTCAGCGGCTTTTTTAATTTCTGCGGCATTACCGGTTTCAGTGCGAAAACGGATAAGATCCTGGATGGTTGAAATTAAATTCATTTTTATTCTCCAACGATAATTTTTTACGATTTTTTTAATATATATAGCTCATAATAATAAAAAAGAAATAAAAAGGAAGAAAAATGAAAAAACTTTTGACAATATTAATGTTATTAGGCTTATTGTGCGGGTTAGTGCATCCTGCCGCCGCCGAAGAAGAAAGTGAAAGCGGGCTGGCCTTGCCGCGGATGGTTTCATTGCGTTCAAGTTTAATTAATGCGCGCTCGGGGCCGGGGAGTCGCTACCCGATTGTGTGGGTTTATAAGCAAAAGGGGGCACCGGTGGAAATTGTTGCCGAGTTTGAGTTGTGGCGCAAAATCAAAGATTGGGAAGGCGCAGAGTCTTGGGTGCATAAGGCTATGCTTTCCGGACGGCGTTTTGCCCGTGTTTCTAATCCGGGTGAGAATAATATATATGCCAAATCTGAACAAAATTCGCGTGTTGTGGCCAAAGTTGAAGACGGGGCTGTCGGTGAAATAGATAAGTGTCCGTTAGGCAGTGATATGTGCTTATTAAAATTTGACAGTGTTCATGGTTGGATGCCGCGCAGTGCTTTATTCGGCGTATATAACGATGAGGTAATTAAATAACTTGGTGGCAGAGGTTATTAAATTTAATGCCGATGAAACTTTGTTGCCGATGATTAAACGTTGGCAGGATTGGTTATTAAAGGAGCGGTTGTATTCGGAGCATACTTTAGATGCCTATTCACGCGATTTAGCCATCTTTATCAGTAAAGTAAGCCCGGATCATAAGCTGAGTTTAGACGATATAAGCAAACTTGACGTGCGTGATTTTCGCTATTTTTTAAGCCAGCGTGCGGCACAATATATTAATAAATCGTCGATGAGTCGCGAAATTTCCGCCATTAAAAATTTTTTCAAATGGCTGGATATTCAAGTCGGAATAAAAAATCCGGCTATAAGTGTTATTTCTTCACCGCGCCAAGCTAAAGTTTTACCGAAGGCTTTAGATGCCGAGGATTCTTTTGAAGTTTTGGATGAGGTTCAATTTATTGCCTCAAGCACGTGGCAAGGGCTTCGTGATCGTGCAATATTTACGCTTTTATACGGTTGCGGATTGCGAATTTCCGAAGCCTTGTCTTTAAATGTCGGCGATATTTCTGCGCAAAGCGAGTTCCTTCGCGTTAAAGGTAAGGGAAATAAAGAACGTATAGTTCCCCTTCTTCCGATTATTTGGCAAAATATCGAAGCTTACCTTGCAAAGAGCCCGTACCATTTAAGTGTAGGAGAACCACTGTTTTTGGGCGCTCGAGGTGAGCGGTTAAGTCCACGTATTATCCAACGCCAAATGCAAAAGTTGCGTGGTCGATTAGGCCTACCTGATACTTTGACGCCCCATGCCTTACGCCATTCTTTTGCCACTCAGCTGTTGGCTCAAGGAGTTGATTTACGCTCAATTCAAGAATTGTTAGGTCATTCATCCTTAATCACAACCCAGCGCTATACCGATGTTCAAACCGAAACCATACAACGAGAATACCATAAAGCGCATCCGCTCGAACAAAATCAAGATAAAGATTAAAAAAAGAGGTCCGTTGTGTCCGGACCTTCTTTTCTATGAAAACATTGTGCAGAAATTATTTGATTTTCTTTTCAACAAATTCAACGTGTTTACGTGCTTTTTTATCAAACTTTTTGATCGTCATCTTTTCCGGATGAGTTCTCGGATTTTTTTCTGCAACATAGAAAACGCCGGTACCGGCAGAACTTTCCATTTTTACTTTAATTTTTACTGCTTTTGCCATTTTTTCACTCTTCTATAAGTTATCAATTCAAAACATTTAGGCGGATTATACATTTTTTCCGGTTATTGTCAATAGCTTTTTTTCTTAAAGTTCATTTTTTATTGCTTTTATTGCTGTATTGAGGTCTTCATCATTATCCAAACGTTCGGCTTTTCGGCAAATGTTTTGCTCATCGCTAACCGTGCAAAAATCCGGTATAACGCCGCGCCGGTGTATTTTTTTACCTGAAGGAGTAAAAAATTGCGCTGTAGTCAAAGCCAGTTTTCCGCCATTACCGATACGCGTAACTTTTTGGATTGTACCTTTACCGAAAGAGCGGGTTCCAATAAGTTTTGCTCGAGATTGTTCTTGTAAGCCGGCGGCTAAAACTTCGGCGGCAGAAGCTGTTTGTCCGTCGATAAGAATAACCAATGGCCCCCTGTAAAGTTCTCCTTCTTCGGAGGTGTAATAATGAATATTGCGGTTATCTTTTTCAGCCGTATAAGTGATAATTTCATTATCGGTGAAAAAATTTGCCGTTTTTAATGCCGCATTTAAAATGCCGCCGCTGTTGCCGCGTAAATCAAGAATAACTCCGGAAATTTCAGGGTGGTCGCGCAGAGATTTTTCAATATTAGCGGCAGTTTGTTTGTTAAAAATTCGTACACGCAGGTACAAAACATTGTCAATAAGTCTTTCGCTGAACAGAGTGTGAAAGGCATTGGAACGTTCATTTTCCACGTAATCGTAAGGTGAATAATAGTGTGAATATTCATCTAATTTGGTAAGCAATTTTTGGGTAAAAAGGTCCGGCAATTCAAAATCTTTAATGGCAATCGGCTCGGATATTTCAATTGCCGCCTGAAAAACTTTAATCAAAGTTTCCCGCCAAGCACTGAGACTTTCATCATTTTCCGGAAAAGGTATTACGCGAACAACGGTGCTATGATAGTAAATATAAAAACGTTCTGTTCCTTTGGTGATGTGCAGGTTTGAATCTATGTCACTTAACGCCGTCAATCCGGTCAAAATTGTCTCAGGCCGGTTAATCTCTTGATAATATTGATTATCGATTGTTGAGAGAATCTCACTTATAGTATTTTCATTAACAGCGGCATGAGTTTGAGTATATGGTACCAATATTAAAAATAGGAGCAAAATTAATCTGGGCATTTTTTATCTCCGAATTCGGCAGTTAATATTGTATGGTCAGATGATTTTTCCCGGCGGCGAAAATCGCGGTCAATATCGCATTTTTGCAATCGATCGGCCAGACTTGGCGAAACAAAAATATAGTCAATTCGCATTCCTAAGTCATTTTGCAAAGCGCTACCGGTATAATCCCAAAAAGTATATCCGTTTTTTTGCGGATAAAGGCTGCGATAAGCATCGGTATAGCCTAAATAAGACAGTTGTTTTAGTCGTTGTTTTACTTCTTGGCGATAAAGAGCATTATCTTTAAATAATTCAGGATTATAAACATCGTTCGGAGTTAAAATGACATTAAAATCGCCGGCGAGAATAACGTTTTTTTGCGTATTGAGTAAATTTTCGGCATGTTGTAAAAAACTATCCATCCACTTGAGTTTGTAAGAAAATTTGTCGGTATCGGTCGGATCATTATACGGAGGGTTGCCATTCGGCAAATACAACGATGCAATACGATAATTTTGCTCTCTGATGCTAATTTGGGCTTCTAAGTAACGAGCATTTTCATCGGTAAAATTCGGCAAATTTTCTGTTGTAATCGCTATTTTGTTGCGGCTTAAAATTGCCACTCCGTTATATGATTTTTGTCCGAGAATTTTTGCTTCATAGCCGCACATTTGTAAATCAAAAAACGGAAAATTGTTAAATTCACACTTTATTTCCTGCAAAAGCATAACATCAGGTTGATTGGCCGACAGCCAATCAATGAGATTTGGTAAGCGTGCGTTAACGGAATTTATGTTTAATGTTGCGATTTTCATATTTATTCTCCGCCATAAGTATATATAAATATTTTGCAAAATGAAAAGAAAATTTTGATTCTGTTAAGTGATTTTAAAACATTATACAATAAAATACCATTTATGTTAAAAAGAGAGGAAGGCATGTATCAGGATTTTTTTAATAAGAACGATGACTATTTAGATGAATTTCGTCAGAAAGTGGCTAATCAGAAAATAGCTACCATGGAAGAACGCCGCACGGAATTGGCACGCTCACGGAATAATTTTTTGGGCACATTGGCCGGTATAGTGCTGGCGGTGGTTGTCGGTTGGTTTATTCTGGCGCCGCAATACGGTGAGAATTCTAAAGAAATACCGATAATTCGCCGTCCGCAGACAGCTGTGAAAATTAAACCGGAAAATCCCGGCGGTATGGAAATTCCGAATCAAGACAAAGATGTTTATAATATTGTTGAAAAAAAAGATGTTGATAATACGGTAGTTGAAAATCTTTTGCCAACGCCGGAACAACCGAAACTGCCGGATATTGCACCGGAGGAAACGGATATTGATGAAAATGCCACCAATTTAGATGAGATTGTTGATGAAGTAAGCGATAAAGGAACGGTTGACGAGGCTAAAAGCGAAACAACAGATAAAGTTCCGGAAAAACCGGCTGACTTGCTAGATGAAAGTACAGAGCAAAAAGCGCCGGAACCGGCAAAAACCATTGAAAATAAAGTTGAAGAACCGGCAACAGGCGGCAAGTGGCAGATTCAATTTTTAGCCTCCAAAAATAAAGATGCGGTCGAAAAAAGTTGGAATAATTTAGTTGCCAAACATTCGGAACTTAAGGCTTATAATCATGAAGTTCAGGCCGATAATAGCGGCGGCAGCGCAATTTATAAATTACGTGCCGGAGCCTTTGCCGGTAAAGAAGATGCGCAAAAGGTTTGCAGCAGCTTGAAGGCTAAGGGTACAGATTGCATTGTTAAGGAGCGCTAGAAATAAATGAAGGAAATATTGCCGGCTTTTTTATCGTGTCAGGGCGGTTCGTTAAGTGATGAGGAAAAAAGGCTTTTTGCGCAGTATAACCCTCTGGGTGTTTGTTTGTTTGCTAAATATTGCACTAACATACATAATCGCGACCAACTTCGTTCATTAATAAAAGAAATTCAAGAAGTTTTGCAACGCGATGATGTGCTGATTGCCGTAGATCAGGAAGGGGGACGGGTACGGCGGTTGCTTGATCCGGAATTTACGGCGGTCACCGCTGCCGAAAATATAGCTTCGGTAGAAACAGCGCGAATGCATGCTTATTTAATTGCTGCTGATTTGAAATCTTGTGGGATTAATATGAACTTTGCGCCGGTTTTGGATGTTGCCACACCTGATATGTCGGCAGTTTTAGCCGGACGTTGTCTGAGCTCTGATGCCCATGAGGTAACGATACTGGCTCAGGAAATGGTAAATGAATATAATCGGCAGGGGATTTGTTCTTGCGTTAAACATCTTCCGGGACACGGACGGGCAACATCTGATCCGCATTTATCTTTGCCGGTTATTAATGCTTCAATGGCTGAATTGACCGAAGATTTTTATCCGTTTAAACATATTCAAAATGCTCCGTCGGGAATGGTGGCGCATGTGGTGTTATCGGCAATAGATGCTAAGCATCCGGCAACTACGTCAAAAAAGGTTATCAACGAAATAATCCGCGGAGAAATTGATTTTCAGGGATTCTTGGTTTCTGATGCCATAGTAATGGGAGCCTTAAACGGTTCAATCAGTGAACGTGCTAATGCTTGCATAAACGCCGGTTGTGACAGTGTTTGTTTGGGAAATGCCGATTTCAGAGCTAATGTTGAATTATGTCACAGCGGAATAAAAATGAGCGAAAAAGCCTATGAACGCTTGGAAAATATTAATCGTATTGTTAAATGCGGTGGAAATTTTGCAGAATATGAATATGTAAAAAATAAATATTGTGCAGAATTAAAAAATATAATATCGTATAACTACGCGTACGACGCTACTGAAGTTTTAAATCGGTTACGCAAAAATAATTAAGGAGTATAAAATGACAGGTTTTTTTAGTTGGTTACTTATTATCGTCGGTGTTTTGGCAATTTTTAATGCCGAAAAACTTCCGGCTTTAAAAGAAATGTTAGAGGAAAAATTTAAGGACAGCGTTGATGCCGCAAAAGAAGGATCAACATTGGCAAAAAATAAAATTAAACAAGTTAAAAAAGATATTGAGGCTAAAAAAGAAAGCTCAGCCAAAGTGGAAAATGAAGAAAATACACCGGAAGAAATCGAAGAATCTCTAAAATTTATGGGTGATTATGTCGAAAAAAACGAAAATCAAAAAAACGCGGATAAAGCCATAAAAAATAATAACGATTCAGCAAAGGCGAAGGAAAATGACGGTCAACCGAAGGTGAAAAAAGTTATAGTTCGTCCGAAAAAAGCTGATGACGGGCCGGTTGATCTGAATAAAAATTACAAATAAAAAACAAGGCTACAACGTAGCCTTGTTTTTTATTTGATACGTGATTTTAAAGGTTATTCAGCAATTTATTTTTTACTTTATCTCCGACTTGAATATTATAAATCTTAACCTGTCCGGCATTCAGTTCCAAAACCGCTTGCGGTCGCTTTGGCGGGCGAATAGGAGTAATGTCATTCGGTTGAGCATTTTCATAAATAAAGAAAATTGTTCCGCTGTCATCAACAAAAACCATATCCAAAGGAATTAAGGTGTCTTTCATCCACATAATAACCGGAATATCCAGAGGAACAATGGTCGTGTCAAAAATCATACCGGAATCATGAGCTAAATGAGAGCGTCCCATCAGACCGTGTTGCAGAGTTTCATGGGTATCTGCTGTTTCAACCATATATTCGTGACGAACAGTACCGTCTGCGGAAACAATTTCTAGTTTTTTCAGGGCTCCATCCTGTGGAGAACAAGCCATAAGCGCAATAAAAAGCGCCAATACTAAATAATGTAAAATTTTTTGCATAATAAATCTCCCCTTACTGTTCTGTCGAAATTATAATTAAGAAACGTTAAAAGAGCAATAATTTTTTTTCGAATATAATTGTTATAAATGAATGGAAACAACTTGAGAAAAAATGAAGAGTTATATATAATTCTCTTCCAGAGAGCATATTTTAAAATGGAAAATACAGAAAATATTTCTTTGGGCGGATATTCTTGGCGTTTTAATGCAATAGATGAGGCATTAAGCGAGCGCATTGCTCAAGCCTATGAGTTGCCGGGGTATCTTGCTGATTTGTTGTGCCGCCGCAACGTTGCGTTTGCTGATGTGGAAAATTTTATTTATCCTAAGTTACAAAATTTAATGCCGGATCCTTATGTTTTACAGGATATGCAGAAAGCAGTCGAACGTGTCGCCGAAGCGGTGATTGCCCAAGAAAAAATAGCGATCATCGGTGATTATGATGTCGATGGAGCTACTTCAAGCTCAATATTAACCCGTTTTTTGAAGCAGGTGGGAATTACTCCGCTGGTGCATATTCCCAGCCGTGAAGAAGGTTATGGTCCGAGTGATCTGGCGTTTGCTAAATTTAAAGATCAGAAGATTAATTTGGTTATTACCATTGATTGCGGCACAACGGCTTTTGATGTTCTTAATCGTGCTGCCGACGCAGGATTCGAAATCATTATTATTGACCACCACGAGGCTGAAGCCGTTTTACCGAAGGTATACGCGGTTGTAAATCCTAAACGCTTAGATGAAGAAAATTCGTGTGAATCTTTGCAGTATATGTCAGCGGTTGGAGTGGGATTTATGTTTTTGGTGGCTCTTAATCGTCAACTGCGGCAGAAGGGATTTTATCAAGAGCGAAGCGAACCGAATTTGTTGCAGTTGCTTGACTTAGTGGCATTGGGAACGGTTTGTGATGTTGTGCCGTTGCGCGGCTTAAATCGGGCGTATGTTAAACAGGGGCTTAAAGTTATGGCTCTGCAACAGAATGTCGGACTGAAAAACCTGATGCAGGAATTGAAAATGTCAACAGCTCCGAGTGCTTACCATTTAGGATTCGTACTCGGTCCGCGAATCAATGCCTGTGGACGAGTCGGCGATGCAACTTTGGGCAGTAAATTGCTCTGCTCGGAAAATGATGACGAGGCACAAAAGCTGGCCGCAAAATTTAATGAGTTTAATGAACAACGCAAAGAAATAGAAAATTATGTATTGTTACAGGCAATCGAGCAGGTCGAAAAAGAGGAAAGTGAATTTCCGATGGCCTTTGCATATGGAAAAGACTGGCACCAGGGCGTTATTGGAATTGTCGCGGGAAAGCTTAAGGAACGCTATCACTTGCCGGCTTTTGTTATGTCGGTTGAAGATAATGATGTTAAAGGTTCGGCACGCTCTGTTGACGGAGTAGATCTGGGGGCTTTGATAATCGCGGCAAAAGAAACGGGAGTTATCACCGGAGGTGGCGGTCATACAATGGCTGCCGGTTTTTCCCTGTTGCCGACTCAAATAAGTGAATTTAAAAAATTTGCCGGTGAATATATTACTCAACGTTTGGACGAGCATCAGGCCGTACCGCAACTTAATATAGACTGTCGTTTAAGCGTTGGTGCTGTCAATTTAAATTTTGCGGAAAATATCTCTTTGCTGGAACCTTTCGGAACCGGTAATCCAGAGCCACAGATTATGCTCTCTGACGTGGTGATAAGTCGCCCGCAGGTTGTCGGCAGCGGCCATGTTAAATGTTTTTTGAGTTCATCTTCCGGGGGATATTTGCCGGCCATAGCCTTTCGTTGTACCGATAATGAAATCGGCCAGGCTTTGCTGGCGAATTACGGTGAAGTTTATGATGTTGTCGGTAATGTTAAGATTGACGAGTGGCAAGGCCAAAAAAAAGTTCAGTTTGTTATTAATGATATTATGAGGAAATAATGGCAAAAAAGAAACAAAGAAAAAAAGAAATAACTCCGGTTAAGAAAGGGGGAAGACTGAAGAATTACCTTTTAACCGGTATTATTGTAACCGCTCCGTTGGCAATTACGGTTTATATGTCGTATCACTTAGTAATATGGATTAATGAGGTTACCAGTCGTTTGATTCCGCAACAGTGGAAAATCGGTAACTTTGTACCGTACGCCGTACCGGGAGCCGGATTGGTCTTATTAATAATCGGGTTGATTCTAATCGGAATGCTGACTACCGGCTATGTCGGTAAATTTTTTCTGCGGATGTGGGAAAAAATTATTCAAAAAATGCCGGTTATTTCGAGTATTTATTCTTTGTTTAAACAAATATTCGAAACATTTTTATCGCAGAAAAACCGTTCTTTCAGCGAAGTTGTTTTGGTGGAATATCCGCGCAAAGGACTATGGACAATTGCCTTTGTCAGCAAAGATGTTACCGGCGGTGAAATTGATGGTAAAACCAAGGAAAAAACTATCAGTGTCTATGTGCCGACCACTCCGAACCCGACTTCTGGCTTTTTGATTTTTGTACCGCAAAAGGATGTTATTAAGTTGGATATGAGTGTTGAAGAAGGTATAAAATATGTGTTATCTTGCGGTATTGTTGCACCAACCGATGAAGAAAAACAGGATTAATATGAAAATAAAAAACTTTTTACTTTTTACTTTAACCTTGCTGTTCGGATATGTCGACGCACAAGCCGGAGAGTGGCTTAATAAACTGGGTGAGTGGAAGGACTTTATTATTGACGATGTGAAAATGATTCGTTGCTATCATAATTATGATGTGTATGTGCCGTTTTATGCTTGGCATAACCGTTTGACATATGATAATGAGCATCTTGATCGTTACAACGAAAATGCTTGGGGCGCCGGTTTAGGTATTTCTCGCTATAATCAAGAGAATACATGGTCGGGAATTTATGCTATGGCGTTTAAGGATTCTAATTCATATGTCGAAACTTATTTCGGTTATGCCCGCCAGTGGAATTGGGTGGCAGGTAAAGACGAACAATGGCGCGTTGGTGCCGGCTATACTTTGGGTTTGACACAACGTCATGAGTACGCTTATATTCCGGTGCCACTGCCGTTGCCGTTGGTCGGTGTGGGGTATCGCGGAATAAATATACAAGCGGCCTATGTTCCCGGGATTAAAAATGATGGTAATGTGCTGTTTGTTTTTTCACGGTTTGAGTTTTGATCTTAAGCAATAAAGGAGTTAAAAATGGAACAAAAAGTAATTAATGTCGGAAAAGTTCAACTCGGAAATAAATTACCACTGGCTCTGGTTGCCGGGCCTTGCCAGATTGAAAGCCGTGAGCATGCAATTTTTATTGCCGGTGAATTGGTGAAAATTACAAATAAGTTAGGTATTCCATACATATTTAAAGCATCATTTGATAAGGCAAATCGCACTTCAATTAACAGTGCGCGCGGCGTTGGTTTGGAAGAAGGAATGAAAACATTTGCCGAAATCAAAAAACTATATCCGGATTTACCGATTGTAACCGATGTTCATG
Source organism: uncultured Pseudomonadota bacterium (assembly GCA_902796625.1). Classification (GTDB taxonomy): domain Bacteria; phylum Pseudomonadota; class Alphaproteobacteria; order RF32; family CAG-239; genus RUG410. The sequence continues at coordinate 2,351 of CADBPX010000093.1, read as the reverse complement.
AAAAAGATCAGTGTCCGATTGTTGCCGAATATGTTGATATGTTGCAGATTCCGGCATTCTTGTGCCGTCAAACCGATTTGGTTGTAGCGGCCGCAAAAACCGGTAAGGCCGTAAATATTAAAAAAGGGCAATTTCTGGCTCCGTGGGATGTTAAAAATATTGTCAAAAAAGTGGAAGATTCAGGAAATTCACGCATATGCATAACCGAAAGAGGCACAAGTTTCGGGTATAATACCTTGGTAACCGACATGCGCGCCTTTCCGCAAATAGCAAAAGATTGCGGCTATCCTCTGATTTTTGATGCAACGCATTCCGTACAGCAACCGGGCGGATTGGGCGGAACCACAGGCGGACAGCGGGAGTTTGCTCCGGTTTTAGCGCGCGCGGCCGTTGCCGTAGGAGTAGCTGCTGTTTTCATCGAAACGCATGAAAATCCGGATAAGGCATTGTCTGATGGTCCTAATTCTATCGCTTTGGCCGATATGGAACGGGTTATCAGTGAGTTAATGGCTTTTGATAAGGTTAATAAGACCATAATAAGAGAGTATTAAAATCAATGCAATTTAGCGGCGAAGGGTATATCATAAAGGTACAAAATCACGGCGAAAAGTCGGCGATAATAACTTTGGTCTGCCCGGAACACGGTAAGGTTGTCGGTTTTGTTGAAAGTGCCAGAAGTAAGAAAAATTTGGGAATTTATCAGATCGGGAATTATATTTCATTTAATGCTTATGCCAGAGTCGCAGAAAATATGCTTAGCCTTAAAGGAGTTGAATTAGCTCGCTCTTATGTGCCGGCGTTTTTGGCTAATACCGATAAAATTGAGGCCCTGTCTTCAATGTGCCAACTGTTAAACGTATGCGTTGCCGAAAACGATGATTTGGGAAAATTATACGAAACGGTTGATGACTTCTTTACTCATATACATTTAGAAAATTGGTTGGTATATTATTCGTTTTTTGAATTTTATTTGTTGGAATTTTTAGGTATCGGCTTAGATGTTAACGAATGTGCCGTAACCGGTAAACATCAGGATTTGAGCTATATATCGCCAAAGACCGGACGTGCGGTTTGTGCGCAAGTCGGAGAGCCGTATAAAGACAGATTATACGGTTATCCACACTACATAATTGACCGTAATTATCAGCCGCAAAGTCAAGAGATAGCTAATGTTTTGACGATGACCGGCGCTTTTCTTAATAAGAATTTTTTGCGGCAACATAACTTGCAATTGCCGGAAAATCGTGGTAATTTGCTTAAAGTTTTTAAATTATAAAATAATCGGTGATGTAAATGGCGGAAGAGCAAACAGCAAAAATTAAAGATGTGCACTTTAGTGAAGAACTGAGTAAACGTTACTTGTCTTACGCTATGTCAACGATTGTGTCACGCTCGTTGCCTGATGTACGCGATGGTTTAAAGCCGGTGCATCGGCGTCTGATGTATGCTATGCGTCAGTTGCATCTTGATCCGAAAAACGGTTATAAAAAATGTGCCCGAGTGGTCGGTGATGTTATCGGTAAATACCACCCGCACGGGGATTCAGCCGTATACGGAGCGATGGTACGTTTAGCTCAGGATTTTTCCGTGCGTTATCCTTTGGTAGACGGTCAGGGAAATTTTGGTAATATTGATGGTGACGGCGCGGCGGCAATGCGTTATACTGAGGCGCGTTTGACTGAGTTCGCTATGGATTTGATGGACGGATTGAGCGATGATGCCGTTGAGTTTGCCGATACTTATGACGGAGAAGATAGCGAGCCGACGGTGATGCCGGCGATGGTGCCGAATTTGTTATGCAATGGCGCTATGGGTATTGCGGTAGGTATGGCTACCAATATTCCGCCGCATAATTTAAGCGAACTAAGCGATGCCTTGCTCTACTTAATTGAAAATCCACAGTGTGATGACGAACCATTAGTACGGCGCATCAAAGGGCCGGATTTCCCGACCGGAGGTACGATTGTCGATTCATTTGAAACAATTTTGAATAACTATAAACAAGGCAAAGGCAATTTTCGTATTCGCGCTAAGTGGATTAAAGAAGATTTAGGTCATGGACAGTATCAAATTGTGGTTACGGAAATTCCGTATCAGGTTATCAAATCGAAACTGATCGAAAAAATTGCCGAACTTTTACTGAATAAAAAATTGCCGTTTCTGGCTGATATTCGCGATGAATCCGCGCAAGATGTGCGTATTGTCTTAGAACCGAAAAATCGCACGGTTGATGCTGCATTATTGATGGAACAGCTTTACCGCTTAACCGACATGGAAGCTAAATTCAATATGAATATGAATGTGTTGGATTTAGACGGTGTGCCGCGGGTTATGAGTATTAAGGAGGTTTT
>CADBPX010000092.1 GCA_902796625.1 uncultured Pseudomonadota bacterium | reverse complement strand
CAATCAAGATTTTAATTTTGCATACAGACATAGTGATTTTCCGGCTGATTGGATAATTACGGAAGTCAGCCTTAACGCCCAAAAAGGCGATGCTGAAACCATAAAAATGATTATAGCACAAAATGATGAATATCGGCGCACTCATCAACCGCAAGGCATTCGCACGGCCGGCTCAACTTTTAAGAATCCACAGGGATATAGAGCCTGGGAGCTAATTAAAAATGCCGGAGGAGCTGAAATGATTGTTGGCGGCGCCCAAATGTCAAAGCAACATTGTAATTTTTTAGAAAATGATGGTACGGCAACTGCGGCAGACATTGAAAATTTAGGCAAGCAAATTATTCAAGCCGTCAAGCGTCAGAGCGGTGTCACCTTGGAATGGGAAATCATGCGCATCGGACAGGAGTTATGAAGTGGTAGCAGATAATAAGATATATGAACCGCTGATTTGGCCCTATCGTTTGCTCGGCAATTTGCTGTTTATCGGAGCAATCTGGCTTTTAACTTTCGGGGTTATCACCATTCGTCACAACTTGGTCGGCCAGCAAATTGATTCTCTGCTCAGTGAATTGTACCAAAAAACAGCTACGGCCGGCTGGGGGCTTGAAGACGTTACCCTGCAAGGACGACACAAAACACTGAAAAAAGACGTCTTGGAAGTTATAAAATTGCAGCGCGGCGATAATATATTGGAGATAGATTTAAATGCGGTTCATGATCGGGTTATGTCGTTACCTTGGGTTAAAGAAGTTAGTGTAACACGGCGTTATTTTCCTAATGTTATTCATATTGCCATTAAGGAAAAAACCGTTCGTTCCATATGGCAATATCAAAACAAATTTCATCCGATAGACGAGGACGGCAACATTATTGATGCCCCGTTCAGTGCTCAAAAGAATTTATTGCAAATTGTCGGCGAAGGAGCTCCAGATCATATTCGCGAATTAATGCAGATTATTAACAAAGATAAAGAATTATCTTCACGCATTAAGGCGGCAAACTTTATTTCCAAACGCCGCTGGGATCTGATTTTTGATGACATTGAAAACGGGGTTACCGTAAAAATGCCGGAAGAAAATTTAAAATCTGCATGGAAAAAACTGGTAAAATTGGATAAAACCCGCGGCATTCTTAAACGTAAATTAACTTTCATTGATTTAAGATTGAAAAATAAAGTTATTGTTAAAATAGACAGTAAATCTAAAAATAACAATACCGATATGTAATTGAATTCAAGCCGGCGGAGTGTAAAGTGAATCGTTCCACAATTGCGGCATTAGACATCGGATCATCAAAGATCTGTTGCATAATTGCCCATGTTAATAAAGATAAAAAAATTAAAATTATAGGTTGTGGCTATAATGCATCGAAAGGCATTAAAAACGGTGTTATCACTGATGTTAATCAGGCGACGATTTCCGTTTGTAATGCGGTTGAAGATGCCGAACAAAAGGCCAATGAACGCATCGACAGCGTTATTCTTAATGTTTCCGGCGATAAAACTTCCAGTAAATTACGTAATGCCGTAATTACTTTAAGGAAAAATCGCCCGATAAATGAAGCCGATATCAATAAGGTATTGGAAAAAGGTCTGACGAAAATAAATGCCGAAAACAACGAGCTTATCCATTGTTTGCCGACCAATTATAAAATTGACGGCGGTGAAGATGTAAAAGATCCGATGAATATATATGGTGAGGAGCTGGCCGTTAACATTTTGCTCGGTATGTACCCGAGTAATTTATTCCGCAACCTGTCATCAGTGGTTGAAGCAGCCCATTTGGATATAGACAGCAAAGTTCTAACCGCATACGCTTCCGGTTTAGCTTGTTTGGTTGAAGATGAAAGAGAATATGGGGCAACTATCGTAGATATAGGCGGCGGAACAACCAGTATTGCCACATTTAAAAACGGCTTTCCGATAGCTTTTTCCACCCTTCCGGTCGGTGGCATAAATATCACCCGCGACATTACGCAAGGTTTAACAACCTCATTTGCTCACGCCGAAGATTTGAAAATACGTCACGGTTGTGCCTTTGGCGTTTCTCAAGATGAATATGTAAACTTAAATGTTTATCCGCTGGGTGAAGAAGATGACAGTTCAATCCGCCAGATCCACCGTTCCGATTTAATTAAAATCATAGCTCCGCGAGTCGAAGAAATCTTTGAGCTGGTTGCACGCAAGTTAGCACAACAAGGGGTTGGTAATAATCCCAATCATCGCGTTGTACTGACCGGAGGTTGCAGCCAATTACCGGGAATTCGTGCCGTAGCCAATTTGATATTGGATAAACAAGTTCGTTTGGGCGGGCCACGCAACATTTCGGGCCTTCCGGAAAACCTTAATAATAATCCGATTTTTTCAACTGCTTTGGGATTATTGCTCTTTGCCACCAATAATATTGAAAGAAAGCCTAAAAAAATAATCAACCGACCGTTGAATGAAACCGGAAAAATAGCTAAAATATTTAATTGGATTCGGCAAAATTCTTAAAAATAGTAACTAAAACTTAATTTATTTCTGTTAGTTTTAGGGCAATATATAACGTATAACTTATCTTTGGGAGAATGGATAAATGTCAATAAAATTGGGTGTGGCAGATACAACTGTTTCTTATTTAAAGCCAAGAATTGCCGTTGTCGGCGTTGGTGGCGGCGGCGGAAATGCCGTTAACAACATGATTGCGGAAAACTTGGAGGGTGTTGATTTTATTGTTGCCAATACAGATGCACAAGCCTTAGCTCATTCACAAGCCAGCCAAAAAATACAACTCGGCTTGGAAATAACCCAAGGTCTGGGCGCCGGTGCCCGTCCGGAAATCGGCAAGATGGCCGCCGAAGAAGCTAAAGAAAAAATTGCCGAAACCTTAGAGGGCGTCAACATGGTATTTATTACGGCCGGCATGGGCGGCGGCACCGGTTCGGGTGCGGCTCCGGTTGTAGCACACATTGCCAAAGAAAAAGGCATTTTAACCGTCGGCGTTGTAACCAAACCTTTCAGCTTTGAAGGTAAAAAACGTATGGAAATTGCCGAAAACGCCTTAAACACATTCACCAAAGAGGTTGACAGTATCATTATTATTCCAAACCAAAACTTGTTCCGTATTGCCGATGAAAATACAACCTTAGCCGATGCTTTCAAGCTGGCTGACAATGTTTTGTATTCCGGCGTACGATCAATTACCGACTTAATGATGATGCCGGGATTAATTAATCTTGACTTTGCCGATGTTAAAAACATTATGCAGGATAAAGGTAAAGCCATTATGGGAACCGGAGAAGCCGAAGGTAAAGGTCGAGCCAAAGAGGCCGCTCGTCAAGCTTTAGCCAATCCGCTTCTTGATGATTGTTCAATGCTCGGAGCTAAAGGTGTGCTGATTAATATTACCGGTGGTACCGATATTACACTTCCGGAATTAGATGAGGCCGCTAACACAATTAAAGAAGAAGTCGGTGACGATGCTAACATTATTTTCGGTTCAAGCTTTGACGAATCACTTTCCGGCAAAATCCGCGTTTCGATTGTCGTAACCGGAATTAATGACGGTTCTCCGCGTTTTGAAGAAGCTAAACCGCGACAGGCAGAACCATCTTTAATTGATCAAAGTTATGACGATACAACTTTTGTTCCAACCGTTGATTTGTCGACTCCGCAAGATGAACATCCGCATGAAGATCTGCACATTGAAGAACCGGAGCCGTTTATTGAGCCTTTGGCGCAAGAAGATGATTTTGCCGACAGTTTTCTGAATGCATCTGATAATAATGAGCCGCAAGATAAAGATGTGCAAGAACTTACTTCTGATGATCTCGATTTTTCTTCGTTGGATAAATCAGAAGAATTACCGGAAGTTCCGCAGGCTTCGGCTTTGTTCAACGCGATTATGAATAATAACAGAATGCAAGAAGATCCAACTGTTGATTTAGAGCTGAACTCCGTAACCGCTAAAACCGATGACTTCTTTTCCAGCACTACTCCGTTACAAGAAATGACACCGGAGCCGGAAGAAGAACCGGAATTGTTCAAAGATAATGATGTTTCCGTATTTAAGGATATTAAGCCGGAAGCCGAACCAACACCGGAACCGATGGTTATGGAAGAAGAGGAAGATGTTAAGCCTACATTTATCGAACGCGTTATCGGTATATCGCGAGCTCGCAAAAAGCATGATACAGCAACGCGGCCGGACATTAAACTTTCAACACCGGAAAATAATGCTGCGGCAACAGCCGTCGGTGATGAAGATTTAGAGATCAGCGGTGACGATTTGGATATTCCGTCATTTTTACGCCGAAAATAGTCTTCTGGCAAAGAATGTTAAAATCCCTCGCAAGAGGGATTTTTTTACTTGACTTTTATATTTTTTGTCCATATCATGAGTACAGTGTTTAATTATCTATCTTATTATTAAAGTAAGCCGTAGAGAACCTGCGCTCGTTAAAGCCGAGAAAAATTTTAAGTATGTTATGGATTATTATCAAAATTTGCTTGGGAAAAACATTGACAGAAAAAGAACAGCTTCGTTTGCTTTCTTCCCGACATACTGCCAAATGGGTGCGAAGATATATTAATAAGCATGATTTTAAAAGTTCTGCGGAGCTTAAGCTTCTTGAACTTGAAAATGCCGATGATATTATTCGTATTTACATCAAAAAGTATGGTTTGTCCACAGAGGCCCAACTAAAGATGTTAGATTTACCTCAGGCCAAGGGTCTTTTTCGCACCTATATAGAAAAGAGGCAAATATGTGTAGAAGCGCAATGTAAACTCTTTTCATTGCCCAATGCCGAAGAAATGGTGAAGGCTTATATCGAAAAGTATAGGCTTGTTGATGCGGCTGAATTTGAGCTGTTCGACCTTCCGAATGCCGAAGAAATGGTGCTCTTTTATCTTGAAAAGCATGGCGAATTACCTGAAAGCGACATAAGGTTATTTAAACTGCCCCATGCCGAAGATATCGTACTTGACTATATTGAAAATAACAGCCTTAGCCCGGAAGCTCAGCTTAAAATGTTTGAACTGCCTCATGCCGAAAGTGTTGTATTGAAATATATCAAGGATGATTGGCTTTGTCGTGAAGCTGAAATAAAACTCTTTGACTTGCCGAACGCAAAAAGCATTGTCCCGGAATATATTGCCAAACATGATCTTCGAGATAAAGCAGAACTTAAGATTTTTGTTTTGCCAAACGCCGCGAAAGTTATCGACAATTACATTGATAAATACCCGCTTGGAAAAAAAGCTCAGGTAAAACTTTTTGAGTTGCCGAACGCCGAAGATCTGGTGAGAAAATATATCGCAAAGTATTCATTATGTACGGAAGCGCAGATCAGAATCCTTGATTTGCCGAATGCTCAAGAGTTGCTTGGATACATGATGAACAACAGCAAACTTGATCGAAAAGTCT
>CADBPX010000091.1 GCA_902796625.1 uncultured Pseudomonadota bacterium | reverse complement strand
ATGACAAATTTCAAATTCAGAATAATTTCAAAATGAGAAAAATGCATAATAATTTGTTAGTATGGTTAATATAGCATAAGTTTTTCACCTTTGCAAGATTTTTTTTGTCAAAATGTGAATTTTCCGCAAAATAACAATAAGTTCGGAACTTTTTCAGACATTGAACAGAAAATTCATCAAATCACCATCTTGTACCATATATTCCTTACCTTCCGAGCGAATTTTTCCTGCATCGCGGCAACCTTGCTCGCCGTTATATTTGATATAGTCGTCATACGAGATGGTTTCAGCGCGTATGAATCCACGCTCAAAATCAGAGTGAATAATGCCGGCGCACTGCGGCGCTTTCATGCCTTTAACAAAGGTCCAGGCGCGAACTTCTTTCGGGCCGGCGGTAAAAAAGGTTTGTAATCCTAATAAACTATATCCGGCGCGGATAATCTTGGCTAAGCCGGTTTCTTCCAAACCTAAGGCGCTTAAAAAGTCTTGTTTTTCATCGGCCGATTCAAGCTGAGCAACTTCGGATTCGATTTCAGCAGAAATAATAACACTTTGGGCATTTTCAGCTTGAGCCATAGCCGCAACAGCGGTTGAATATTGATTGCCGGTTGCCGCCGAATCTTCATCAACATTGCAAACATAAAGAACCGGTTTAGAGGTAAGCAATTGTAACATTTTATAGGCTTTCATTGCCTCTTTGTCAGCCGGATCAGGCGCGGCGGTTATCGCCGGTTTGCCCATTTGCAAAGCGGCAATAATCGGCTCCATAACCCGCACATTCACCGCCGCATCTTTGTCGCCGGCGCGCGCTTTTTTCTGCAAATTATCAATGCGTTTGGTCAGCGAATCGAGATCGGCTATCATTAATTCGGTTTTGACAATTTCCGCATCGCGTACCGGATCAACCGTGCCTTCAACGTGGGTAATATTATCGTTTTCAAAGCAACGTAAAACATGAATAATGGCGTCTGTTTCACGAATGTTGGCTAAAAATTGATTTCCCAGTCCTTCGCCTTTAGATGCTCCCTTAACCAAACCGGCGATATCAACAAATTCCAGTTGGGTCGGCACAATGTTTTTCGGTTTTACCATTTCAACCAATTTATCCAAACGTTTGTCCGGTACGGCAACGCGGCCGGTATTCGGCTCAATTGTGCAAAACGGAAAGTTTGCCGCTTGTGCCGCAATTGTTTGTGTTAAAGCATTAAACAAAGTTGATTTGCCTACGTTAGGTAAACCGACAATCCCGCAATTAAAACCCATTTTTAGTACTCCAACATATTAAATTGGCTTTGTTATAGACAATTTGTAGCGCTTTTGCAAGTTTTAATTCGCTTAAAGTAAATTAAGCGGTTATTTGCCGCGAAAGAAGTTTTTTAGGCGGCCGAAAATTGTTTTATGTGATGTTGGTTGAGGGGACGGCGACTCCGATTGAAGCGATGAGTTGTCCGACTGTATCTTTTTTAAAGCCTCGGCGCGATGCATATGAATTAATAGCTGGGTACCGTAACTACCAAGCGCAATTAAGTCTTTATCGTTGTTATGCGACTGCCAACGCGCCCCATGTTCAACAAGTAAGCGACCGATGGCAAAATCTTCATCATGCTGTGAAAGCTGTTTGAAATACTGTGTCGCTTTGGCCGGAGCAATTTTTATGCCTTCGTCCAAAACCGTTTTTATGGCTGAAACCAACTGGGTATCCGGTTTTTTATCCGTGCCGAAAATTGCTTCGTTGATCAAAATATCCAGCCGCTGATAAGGACTTTTACTGTGCCATTCGGCAAGCTTACTTTCAAAAACTTTATTCATGCTGTTGATTATAATTTGTTCAACTTCCGGCCTTAAAACGTAGGTGCGATAATCAACTCCTGTCGGCTGGTTCAGAGAAAGTTGCAATGATGAGGCTTTGTATTTAATGTGAAGATTCTGTCTTAATACGTTTTCACGAAGCGTTCTTTCCATAGAGGTTAAGGTAATTCCATGATTAGCCAGTGTGTCTAAAAATTGACTGTAAATGTCAGGATTTATGCTTTGTGGGTGAGAATACATTTCGCCTTGAAAAGTTTGTGTGATGATTTGTCCGTGCCTTTCCAAAAATAGCGTAACGGCACGTTCACGAATTGGTTTTACCTTATCTTTTGTCTGTGATGGCTGATCGTTTTCATTGTATGATGAGATTTGGCTGGTAATTATACCGGCTTCGCGATTAATATGGCCTAGCATGGAATAATGTCTGCCGTTTTGCATTACTAAGTCATAAACGGTTCGTACGGCTAATGTTTCAATGGGAGAGGGGTTTTGTAACGAACTGATATTTTTTATCTGCAATGTCGCTACGGCCATATTATGGTCTTTCAGCTTGCGGATAAGAAAAAAGTTTCCATCCGGTGATTTGAAAAGGCAACGTTTTCCTTCTACCTCATAGATCTTGCCTTTTAAACCGGTAATGGTTTCAAGTTTATCCTTGGTTTTTATGGCAAGCTTGTTTTGATAATACACTTCACCGTTAGCTCCGTATGTTATATCTGTAAACGGCAGTTCCGGTTCTTTTAAAATGTTTTCTGAAGCTAAAGAAGTGTCGGAGGGTACAAAACGCTGCGATTTCGCAGAATGAGAGCTTTCCGGAAATTGAGCAGAGGTTGGCGAATTTCGTGTAGCAATTGTCATGGATTCGCTCCTTAACCTGTTATTATGTCTATATTAACAGTTTTTGGTTAATTTGTCAATATCGAAGGAATTTTGTTTATTTAATAAGAGAATCCCTCTGTTTGTTACAACAGAGGGATTTATTACCATGAAATATACACGTAGGGTTATTAGAAACCTTCAGTATCAAGGCGTTTGCGCATTTGTTTACGCGAACGGCGAATCGCTTCGGCTTTGCGACGAGCTTTCTTTTCAGAATTCTTTTCGTGACAACGACGAAGTTTCATCTCACGGAAAACTCCTTCTCTTTGCAGTTTCTTTTTCAAGATCTTCAAAGACTGGTTAACATCATTTCCGATAACTGTTACCTGAACCACTTCTAATCACCCCTTTCAACATTAAGTTGTTCCGCAAACGTAATATTTTATCTGTTTATTGTCAAGAAAAAATATTAAATCTGTTGATTTTTTTTAAGCTATAATATTCGGATCAATATTTGCTTCAACGGTATTTATCTTTTTAGCAAGTCCCTGACGCATATTGTTTAGACGCTTTGCTTGGAAAAAATCAATCGTTTTTCCGGTTTTGAGCAACTTGTTCATATCAGTATTTACGTGGCGTTGCTCTAATTTTAGTTCGCAAAGTAAAAGTTGTAACTTTGCTATCTTGTCGTTCGAAGTCATCTTAGGCGTCAGTCCTTTCAAAAAAAGTATAATAACTGCATTTTTTTGTGGAAATTTGTTTCCAAAATTTGTAAAGAGTATACATTATTTTGGAGTTAATTGCAATAGTTTTAAATGGAGTTTTTGATGAGTGAAATTAAAAAAATAGGAATTTTAACCAGCGGTGGCGATTGTGCCGGATTGAATGCCGTTATTATGGCCGTTGTTAACGCCGCCGGAAAGTATGGCTGGGAAGTTTATGGTATTCATGACGGAACAGACGGATTGACGAATCGGCCGCTATCCTACGAAGTTTTAACCGAAAGCAATTTTTCAAATACGCCATGGCCAAGATTGTCAGGTTCTTATCT
>CADBPX010000090.1 GCA_902796625.1 uncultured Pseudomonadota bacterium | reverse complement strand
TACCGGTATGCTCGGCTTGAAATATGCTTTCTAGTTAGCTGATTTGGGGAAAGCATATTTAATTTCATGGCAAAAAACTCCTCAAGGTCTATCCTTGGGGAGTTTTGTTGGAAAGAACCGCTAATCTGAGATAGCGGTTTTATTAAAGTTATATCATATTTATTGCTTGATCAGAGTATTCTTTCATTTTAATAGCACTTTCTTTGAGTAACGAATGCTCTTTTTCGGAAAGACGAGGGGTAATAACATGATATACGCCATGACGATTAATTACCGTTGGCAATGATAAACAAACATTCTTTACTCCCTCAACTTCATCGTGATGAGAAGATACGGTCAGAATTGCAAACTCATTATTATTTATTGCTCGGCATATGTGGGTTAAAGCACCGGCTATGCCATAAAATGTGGCGCCTTTTCCTTCAATTATCTGGTACGCGGCATTTATAACTCCATCAGTTATTTCGGCTTTTTTATCAGCATCAAGAGTTTTATTTACTCCGGCGGCGTACTCTTCTAATGACAAAGTTCCGGCTTCGGCACTTGACCAGACAAGAACTTCGCTATCACCATGTTCACCTAAAACATCAGCATGAACGGATTTTGTGGAAACACCAAGATAAAATGCTAAGAGAGTTCTAAAACGTGCAGTGTCTAAAACGGTTCCGCTGCCGATTACACGTTCACGCGGAAATCCCGAAAGTTTAATGGCAACTTCAGTCATGATATCTGCCGGATTGGCGGTAATTAACAATATCGAATTAGGGGCATATTTGGCAATTTGAGGAATAATACCCTTAAATATGGCAACATTTCTTCCCAGTAAGTCTATTCTTGTTTCTCCAGGTTTTTGATTGGCACCGGCAGTGACGATAATTACGGAACAACCTGCTAAATCTTCGTAATTTCCGGCATTGATTTTACCGGCACTGGCAAATGGTGCGGCATGTGCAATATCCATCGCTTCAGCTTGAGCCTTTTTCTCATTCATGTCAATTAAGACTACTTTATGGGCGACACCGGTTGTAATCAAAGAAAATGCGGTAGCGCTTCCTACTGATCCGGCACCTATTATTCCTACTTTCATTATTTTCTCCTATCTGTGTATCAATGTATTTAATATATTCCTCAAACATAAGTTTTTGAGGGTAAGTCAAAATTATTTAACGTTATAAATAAATTTTATAAAATCTCAATATTTTTTTTGCAAAAAAAAATATTTGTTTTATGATGGCTTGCAAAGGTGAGAAAATGGATTATACTCAAAAAATATTGAATTTAGCTGATTTACTCGGAACAATGAAAAATTTGCGGCGCAGAGGATGGGTTTTGCGTAATGTTAAAAATTCGGAAAGCGATGCAGATCATTCTTATAGCTTAACTTTGTTGGTTTTATTGTTTACTCCGTCATATCTTGATTTGTTAAAATGCCTTAAACTGGCTATTGTACATGATATTCCGGAAGCTATTTGCGGAGATTTTATGCCGGGAGAAATAGCTGCGGACGATAAGGATAAAAGAGAAAAAGAAGCAGTCTTGCAGATTGCAAAGAATATTGATTATCCGGAATTATCAGAATTGTTTGATGAATATCAGTCGGAAAATACAGAAGAAGCAAAGTTTGTTAAAGCATTGGATAGGTTGGATAATGTTTTTACGGCCAGATACTATCAAGATCGGCAAAATATAGCTCTTATTGAGGAGTTTGCAAACGGAACACATAAACGCTTACAAAATTTAGATGAGAAGGTTAAGCACAATTTTTCAGAAATATTAAAAATTTTAACTGAAGGAAAAAATAATGAATGAAATATTGGAAAAAGCAATTAATCAAGCCAGAAAAACAATGAACGAGAATATTGGCGGACCATTTGGGGCGGCAATTATTAATGAAAAAGGTGAAGTTTTATCGGTTGCTTCAAATTCCGTACTCAGAGATAATGATCCGACAGCTCATGCGGAAGTTAACGCCATTCGTGAAGCTTGTCGTAAACTGAAAAATTATGATCTGTCCGGTTGCGTTCTTTATACCACCGCTTATCCTTGTCCAATGTGTTTAGCGGCTATTATCTGGGCGAATGTGAAAAAAGTTTATTTTGGTTGCCGCCCGCAAGATGCCGAAAAAATAGGATTTCGCGATGATTTTATCTATCGTTATATTGAAAATAAGTGCCAAGATAAAAATGTTCTGGATATTTCCGAATTGGATCGAGCAGAATGTCTGAAATTGTTTTCCGAGTATCAAAATATGAATAAAACAATTTATTAAGCTACTCATATCTTAGAGCATTAATCGGATTTAATAAAGATGCCTTATAAGCGGGAAAGAAACCAAATATCAGACCAACAATGCCGGAAAAACTGAACGGCAATAAAACATAAAATGTTGAAAGTGCCGTGGAGATTGAGGTAATATGCGGCAATATGTATACTCCGACTATTCCGGCAATTACTCCGATTAATCCGCCAATTAAAGACAGAATTAGAGCTTCCATTAAAAATTGTAAGCGGATATCCCATCGTTTGGCGCCAATAGCCATGCGTATGCCGATTTCACGTGTTCTCTCCGTAACCGAAACCAACATAATATTCATAATTCCGATACCGCCGACAATTAGTGAAATTGATGCAATAAAGCCAAGGAAAATTGTCATCATTTGGGAGGAGTTTTGCATCATTTCCATAAATTGCGTAAAGTTCATGATAGTGAAATCATCTTCTTTATTCAGTCCGAGATTATGTCTTTGACGCAATAAAGCTGAAATTTCATCCTGTGAAGTATAGGTTTCTTCTGCAGTATTAGCTTGCAGCATAAGCATGCTGACCATGTCAGGAAATTGAGTGCCGGATATTTTTTTCTGAACCGTCGAAAGCGGTAAATAGATCATGTCATCCTGATCTTGTCCCGGTCCGCTTTGTCCGCGAGCGGTAAGCGTGCCAATTACGATAAACGGCATTCCTTTAACCCGAATGGTTTTGCCTAAGGGATCAATATCGCCAAACAATTCTCGTGCTACGGTTTGGCCTAGAATAGCGACTTTATTGGCACTACGCAGATCTGTTTCGGTAAAAAAGCGTCCGTATGCCAATTCCCATTCTTTTATTTCAAAATATCTGTTATCTGTACCGACAATATTTGTTGCCCAATTGGCACTTCCGTAAACAATTTGTCCGCTGTCATTAACAACAGGAACCGCTAAGCGAATGGAAGAAATTTTTTCTTGAATGGCATCTGCATCACCATTTTTTAATGTTGGCTGAGAACCGTGTCCCATACGAGCTCCCCCTGATGTTGATGAGCCGGAGCGGATCATGATCAAGTTAGTTCCCATACTGCGCATTTCATTTTGCAGGGAAATTTGGGTACCGTTACCGATTGAAAGCAAGATAATAACGGCGGCAACACCGATAATAATTCCTAAACTTGTCAGTACAGAGCGCATTTTATTAGCCTTGATGGCTCTAAGAGCAATTTTGCATATTGTCTTTGTTTCAATCATCTTTGTGCTTTCTTTTATTATTTATTTGATCAGAATGGATTTCTCCATCAACAATTTTGATAATTCGATGTGCATACAGAGCAATATCTTCTTCATGAGTAACCAAAATTATTGTTCGTCCCAGTTCTTTGTTGAGTTCGGTAAAAAGATCCATAATTTCAACGCTCATTTTAGTGTCAAGGTTACCGGTTGGTTCATCGGCAAAAATTATCGGGGCATCATTGACAATTGCTCGAGCAATAGCGACGCGTTGCTGTTGTCCGCCGGAGAGTTGGTTCGGCATATGGAGCATTCTTTCCTGCAAACCGACTTTAATAAGAGCTTGCCGAGCTTTTTGATGGCGAGTTTTATCATTGATGCCGGCGTAGATCATCGGTAATTCAACATTTTCAAGAGCAGATGTGCGAGAAAGTAAGTTAAATCCTTGAAAAACAAATCCTATTTTATTATTACGAATGTCTGCTAACTGATCTGAATTTAGGGATTCAATATTTTTCCCTTCTAAAAGATATTCACCGGAAGACGGAGTATCTAAGCATCCTAAGATGTTCATTAAGGTTGATTTTCCTGATCCAGATGGTCCCATAATTGCGACAAATTCACCTTGTTGAATTTGTAAATTTATTCCTTTAAGAATTTCCAAATCAAAGCCGTCAAGATGATAGCTCTTGTATATATTTTTTAGTTCTATCAAAGGTTTCATCAGCGCGGCATCCTCATTCTCATTCCTCTGCTTTTATTTGTGTCTTTTTGCTCTTTGGCCAAAATAACCGTATCTCCTTCATGCAGTTCATCAGAAATAATTTGAGTATTGTTATCATCACTGGCGCCGAGTTTAACTGATACACGATGCGGTTTTCCCTTTCTCATTATCCAGATACCACGATCTTGATAACGTTTGGCATTACTGCTTTCATCCATATAGAAACGTAAAGCCTGATTTGGTACCAGTAATATATTTTCGACGTCGGCAATAATAATTTCAACATTAGCGGTCATACCTGGTTTGAGGCGTAAATCCGAATTATCAATTTCAATAACCACAGTGTAAGTTACAACATTTGAGGTTGTGACGGCTTCATTGCGCACCTGAATTACTTTACCCCAGAAATAGTCATCGGAATAACTATCTACGGTGAAACGAGCAGACTGACCTTCTTTTACTTTAGCAATATCTGCTTCAACAACTGAGGCTTCAATCTGCATTTTGGTGAGATCTTCCGCAACAGAAAAGAGTTCGGGGGTTGAAAAGCTGGCGGCAACAGTTTGACCGACTTCAACAGCTTTTGAGATTACAATTCCGTTAACCGGAGATTTTATTTCCGTGTACGATAGCTCGGTTTGAGCAGAGTTAAGAGCCGCTTCTGCTTGTTTGACCTGAGCTTTTTCAAGAGCTAATTGTGCAATTGCATTATCGTAATCGCGTTCGGCGGCTTCAAGTTCCTTTTCGGTGGAATATTTGGAGGCATTAAGTTTTGCTATGCGGTCCAAGGCTTTTTTATAGTATTTTATATTGTTTTCTTCAACAGCAACCTGAGCTTTGGCTATTTCAAGCGAGGCTTCTCTTTGTGCAACATTGGCTTTAGCATTGTCTTGGTCAATTAATGCTAATAATTCTCCTTCTTTGACTTGGGAATTATAATCAACATATATTTGTGCTATTCTTCCAGAAGCTTGGGTGCCTATCGATACTGTTGATAAAGGGTTAATTGTTCCGGAGGCTGTAATACTTTCTGTAATGTTTCCCAGTGACAAAGGCTGAGTTTTATAGTGCAATTCACTATTTTTACCTCGAAAATATAATAAAATTAAAAGAGCCGCAACTATTAAGCCGAAAATGTATAAAAAGCGTCTGTTTGTTTTTTTTATTACCGACATAAATTGTTGTTTGGTGACGGATATATTCTTCATAATGCTACCTTTATTTAAAATTTTTGATACATATTTACATATAACACATTAAAATAACTATATGTAGGTTGTCGTTGTCATTAAATTGTCACAAAAAAAGAATTAAAACCATGAGAAGTTCGAAAATATTAACAAAAAAAATCAGAGAAGTGAAAAATACTTTATTTTTATCAAATATTTGAGTATATAGAGGACAGAACATATTTTGAAAGAACAGATATTGAAGAAAAACAGATATAAAATAAAAAAAGAAAAAGTTCGGTACGCAGAAAAAAAGCCATTTTTGGCAGATAAAGAGATAATTTTTCGCAGCGGCGGACGAGCGATGGTTTTTAATATATCCCATCGCTTGCAAGTGTTTGTTTTGCTTTTCATGGCCGCAGTATTTTGTTGGTCCGGTTATAATTATTATTTCTATCATAATTCGGCTAAAATCATTCATCGAAAGGATAAAGAACTCGGCAAAACACGTAGTGCATATATGGATTTAATGGCAGATGTTGCTGCTTTGCAAAATAACTTAAAAGATGTGATGTCGTCTATTGAAGATGCGGGAAACGGATTGAATGAAATAAACGAATATAAAGAAAAAGCATCGGTTGTAGAAGATAAAATTAAGAAGATAGCAGATTCAGAGACATGGATTGATTCTAAAAAAGTTGAAGATGAAGTAACAAAAAAAGAAGCCTTGTTGCAAAAAGATATAGCCTTGCAGGAAAATGATGCTCTGCGGCATAAAATTGAAAATTTGGGTTATAAACTGCATATTTTACAGGATACTGTACGGGGATTGGAGCAAGCCGAGGTCGCTATTTTGGATAAGATAGGTGAGCTTTCCGGTAAAGAAATTGATGAAATTAAAGATGCTCTGTCTAAAATTAACAAGTCATTAAAAGTACAAAAGCTTTATTTTAATCCCCTTTCCAATATAAAGTCAGGAAAAGGTGGAGCTTATGTTCCGTTGCCTGATACCAGAATCAGCCAAGAGTTGAATGATAAAATTTCGCAAGTATTTCAGCGTATTGATTTGTTGGGCGATTATAAAATATCAATGAAGAAGGTTCCATTAGGTAAACCGGTATTTAATGCCCGTTTAACTTCTGATTTCGGCAATCGTTCCGATCCATTTAATACCAAATTTGCCAAACATAAAGGAATTGATATGAGTGCAGCATTGGGGACGCGGGTTTCGGCTTCAGCTCCGGGAAAAGTTGTTACGGCAACTTTTCAAAAGAACGGTTATGGTAATGTGGTAGAAATAGATCACGGAAACGGATTTATGACAAAATATGCCCATCTTAATAAAATTTATGTGAAATCAGGTGATTTTGTTACCTATAATCAGGCGATCGGCGAAGTAGGAAAAACCGGTCGTGCAACCGGTAGCCATTTGCACTATGAGGTACTTTATCACAATAAAAATGTAAATCCGTTGACTTTTGTTCGGATAGATAATAAAAATGAGCTATAGGAGGGCTAACAATGAGTAGTTTACGCAGATTAATATATTTGAAAATTGCCCGTATGAGCCGAGGGTCTAATACACCGGTTCCCAGCATTATCAGTTATGATACGAAGATTAAGGGAGATATCTGGGGCGGAGATACCATTCATATCGATGGCAAGCTTGAGGGCAACATCATGTGCAATGAGGTTATTATCGGCACCAGAGGTTATATTATGGGCGACATTAAGGCGAACATATCAAATGTTTACGGTACGGTTAACGGTATTATTGATACCGAAGAGCTTTTCGTTGCAAAAAATGCCCGAATCATCGGGAATGCTTACTATAATAAAATTGCTTTGGAGCCGGGGGCATATGTGGAGGGCAATTGTATGCCGCGTGCAAAAGCCGCTGCTAAGTTGGCAGAAAAAGAAAATACCGCATCAGTTCAAACTGAGACAAGTTCAGATTCAAAATAATGGCCGGCATCAAGAAAGAAAAAAATTATATATCAACGGGACTGATCGCTCAGAACAGGCGAGCGCATTTCGACTATTTAATAAATGAAACTTATACGGCCGGATTAGTGTTAATGGGAACTGAAGTAAAATCATTACGTCAAGGACACGCAAATATTAATGATGCTTACGGCATTGTTGAGGACGGCGAAATATATATGGCAAATATGTTTATTGCGGCATATGAAAATCAAGGATATAGCAGTCATGCCGAGAGACGTAACCGTAAATTACTGTTACAGCATCGTGAAATTGCAAAAATTATTAATTCTCTCAGCCGCAAAGGAACTACTCTGATTGCCGAAAAAATGTTTTTTGATAAACGTGGGCGGGCCAAGTTACAGATAGGATTAGGTGTCGGTAAAAAACTTTATGATAAGCGTGAAACAGCTAAAGAACGTGACTGGTCAAGGGAAAAATCACGGATAATGTCGCATTCAATATAAAAATTTCCCCTTCCCGTGATAGGCAAGAATAGTTAAGGCCTGAAGAAGGAAGGGGATTTTTTTAGTTGTTTGAATTTGCCGGCAAAAGCTGAATTTCAGTAGCATCCAAAGAAGTTATATTCCCATCTTTGTCAACAGTGGCAGCAATCCAGACAAGAGCATCAGGAGCGATGGCGTTCTGCATTAAGTCATCATCAATTTCAACATTAATTGTTCCACTATCATCTTGAAAAACGTACATCTCATCACCAAGGTTCTGAATAAGATAACCTTGTAAATAGACGACGTCATCGTCATTCATATTGTTAACTTGTGAAACTTTACTCACTTTCTTTTCGGAAGAATTGTTGGTTAGTTTATTTATTGCTTTGGTCACAACATTTTCATTATTAGACATACTGTCTGCGGCAATAGCGTTTGTTCCCGCAATTGTCAGGCCTACTAATGCTAAGCAGGCAAAGATTTTATTCTTCATATTTATCTCCTTTTTTATATTTCAACCAATGAACATATATTTACGTTTTTCTTGATTTCAATCCTAATAAAAGTAAATAAAATGCTAATTATGAAAATTTACAATATTTTAATTATAATCAATAAGTTATAATTGCAATATAATATTTTTAATAAAAATAGCTTGCATTTTAAGATAAAATAATTTACCATAGCGTAGATTATGATTGTATGTCTAAATTATATTAGGAGATTTGAAAATGCGTTACACAAGAACAGCTATCGGCTTATTAACTGCCCAATACCGTAGTGTTTTAAGAAAATGTATGTTAATTAATTTAGGATTATTTGCTTTGGCGGCTCCAATGAATGTTCAGGCAGAGCCATCGCCGGTTTTACCGACATTGCATGAAAAGCAAATAACAATACCTTCAACTAATGAAATATATCCTTCCGGTTTGTTTGTTTTGCTTGATGCTACTGAAGCCGATGCGGATAAACCTAACGTGTTTAAATATTACAATCCTAATACGGGCGATGCAACTGCCAAGTACTATGCGGTGGGACTAAAGTATTCCGAGATCGGCACCGGTAGTGCGCATAAGTACTATACATGGGTCAAAGATGCTAGTGGTGTCAGATTAGCGGAAACCGCCAGTGCTTCCAATGCGGTTTTGAAAATTTCATACAATCCTAATGATGTTGAACAAATAGTGGTTAATCCAGATACGGAATATGCCGAAAATGACGGAAAAATCAATAATGTATATATGGGGCAGGATGTTAAAAATGTTATTGATAATTATGGCGTAATTAAAAGTATAACTTCGCAATTTATCGGTAATGATTCAGTTATTGATCAAAATGATAACGATAGAGGTTACGCATATTCTTCTATATTGGTTGAAAGCCAAAATAACGCAAAAATAAATGATCTTCAATCAAGTTTTATCGGTAACAAAGTTACAATCAATCAACATAGCAATAAAAGACAGATTTTAGGCTCATTGATTAAAACGATGAGTTCAATCGGTAATTTGGTGTCTGAGTTTGTCGGCAACAGAGTTGAATCGATTAATAACTCGATAGAAGGCGGTTTAGTCGCGGTTACCAGTGCCGGTAAGATCGATTCTGTACGTTCGGATGTAATATTTAACTCGGTTTCGGCAGATAGTGCAGAATACATCAATGGCGGATTCATAAATAATGCCGGTACAATCAGTGAAATTACGGATGGTTCGTACATTAATAATACCATTTATGCTAATTTGGGAGTGGCCCAAGGCGGTGTTGTTTATAACTCTGGTTTGATTGGCGGAATCAGCAATACGGCCTTTTTAGGCAATGCGGCTAAATCTTCATCATCAGATGCTTTTGGTGGTGCAATTTATAATACAGGT
>CADBPX010000089.1 GCA_902796625.1 uncultured Pseudomonadota bacterium | reverse complement strand
TCGGTTGTGGTAATATTTTCGTGGCCGAGCATTTTTTTTTTTTTTTTCAAATCGGAACTATTATCTAGTAAATGGGTGGCAAAAGAGTGGCGTAAAACGTGGGGCGAAACACGAGACGGATAAATGCCGCATTCAACCGCCAAGACCTTTAAATCTTTATAAAAAGCATCGCGCGTAAAATGACCGTCAACCGCAACCAGCGACGGAAACATCCAGGGTGATGATTGTTTTTTCTTTATAAACTCGGATCGCAACGGCCAATAATTTTCTATGGCGGTCAAAGCTCTTTGCGCTACCGGAACAACCCGTTCTTTACTTCCTTTTCCCAGAATCGTTATTAAACCCTTCTTAAAGTTTATAGAATTTTCCGGCAGCGAAACCAACTCCGACACTCGTAATCCGGTGGCATACATCAGCTCAATCATTACCGCAACCCGCGACCAGCGGTAATCTTGTTTTTGATTGGCGGCGGCCACAATCTGTTCTATCTCAGCCAGAGTCAAAAACTTCGGCAGCGGCTTTTCCTGTTTGGGGGTTAAAATATTTAATGCCGGATTGTCTTTAATTTCTTTTTCCGAATACAAAAATTTGCAAAACTCTTTTATTACCGATAACTTTCGCGCAATACTCTTTGGTGCAAACTCCTTATCATGCAGATTTTGCATAAATTTTTCAATTAACGGTTTGGTTAATTCTTCCGCACTTGTAATCGCGGAATCCGCAAAAAACTGTTTCAAGTCGCGCCGATATGCCGTAATCGTATGTGACGACGCCCCCTTTTCGGCGGCCATCATTTGCAAAAAACTTTCGACTTCACGCCAAAGCATTATTTTTCCAAATTAACCTCTACTTCCTGAGTTGTATGCTCCGTCGGAACCTGTATATCCTGCATTACCACAAAACCAATGCCGCATAACACTGCTAAAACAACAGCATATAAAATTACTTTTGTATGGCTTTCGTTTCTGTATGATCTTTTCATCTTAAATTTTCCTCATATACTGTTAAAAAATATTGATTATATATTAACAAGGTTATATTCTAAGGTCAATAGGAAGAATAAATTTGAACAATTATATTAAAATGCCAAAAGATAAAATAATATTATTGGTCGGATTAATGGGAAGCGGTAAAACCAGCGTCGGTAAAAGACTGGCGCGGAAGTTGTCTTTGCCGTTCGTTGATGGCGATCAGGAAATCGAAAAAGCAGCCGGACTGTCTTTGGTTGACGTCTTAAAATGTTTCGGCGAAAAAGAATATCGGGCCGGAGAAGAGCGAGTAATGAAGCGATTGCTACAGGGAGAACCTTGCGTTTTGGCTTCCGGCGGCGGTTCATTCGTGGCCGCACAAACACGCCGCTTGGCTAAAGAAAACGCCTTAACCGTTTGGCTAAAAGCCGATATCGACACGCTCTATTATCGTACGGCCGGAAGAACGCGCCGACCTTTTTTGTTGGGTGATAATCAAACCGTTAAAAATAAACTCAAAGAATATATCTCTGAAGAATACCCGTTTTATTCCGAGGCCGATATCGTTGTTGAAACGCGTAATGAGCGGGTGGAAATTACGGTAAAACGAGTGATTAACGCCATAAAAAATTATTATCGGCAAGCCGCCGATAAAAAATCTTTAACTATTACACAGGACAACAAATGATTACCATCATAACCGTTATTTGCATTTTGATTGCTATTTTACTCTCCAGCTTTTTTTCAAGTGCGGAAAGTGCATTAACCGGAGCATCTGAGGCTTATATGGCCGATTTGGAAAAAAATGAGCACAACAAACGAGCCGGAATGGTCTTAAATATTTTATCCGATCGTAGCCGCGCCGTTATTACCACGCTTATCGGTAATAATGTTTGTAACACTCTCGGTACGGCCCTTTCAACCAACTTGTTGGTAAATATCTTCGGTACCGAAGGCGTGGCTTATGCCACATTGATTATGACATTTCTGTTGTTGATTTACGGCGATATGCTACCTAAAAGCTACGCCGTCGAAAACGGTAATAAAATGGCTTTGCGAATCGCCCCGATTATTAAATTTTGGATTTGGGTTTTTAAACCACTGGTCTTTATCTTACAAAAAATTGTCAAACTCTCTTTCAAACTATTTGGCATCAAAGAGCAGTCTTCCAGTGAAATTAATCTGGCCGAAATACGCGGAGCCATCCACTTGTATAACGGAAATGAAATTACACGGGAAAAAGAAATGCTTAAAAGTATTTTCGATTTGCCGGAAATTTCCGTTTATGACGTAATGAACCACCGACAAAATATTTATGCTATTGATGTTGACCTGCCTTTGGAAGAAATTATCGAAAAAGTTGCCGACAGTCAATATTCCCGCATTCCGGTTTATCGAGATAAGCCGGAGAATATTATCGGCATTATTATGGCTAAAAGCTTCTTGAAAACCTGTCTGCGCCATAAAGATAATCTTGATGCTTTGCATATTGAAGATATGTATTCCGAACCGTGGTTTATTCCCGAAACAACAACTCTTTCCCAGCAACTGCAGGAATTTCAAAAACGCCGCGAACATTTTGCATTGGTGGTTGATGAATACGGAACTTTGGAAGGTGTCGTAACTTTGGAAGATATTTTGGAGGAAATTGTCGGAAATATTGAAGACGAAACCGATAAGGACGATGAACACCTGATTAATAAAAATGCCGATGATGAATATATCGTTGACGGGCAAACCCCTATTCGCGACTTAAATCGCCAGTTTAATTGGGAAATCGTCGATGATGATTTTGTAACAATCGCCGGATATTTGCTGGATATGACCGAAAGTATTCCAGAAGAAGGGCAAAAATTTATATTTGACGGATTTGAATATGAAATTATAAAACGTCAGCGCAATCAGCTGAAGCAAATTAAAATCCATAAAATAAGCGAAAAAGGAAAGGATTAATCTGATGCGATATAATAATCGGACGGACGAGCAAATGCGAGATTTGGAAATTATTCCCAATATTAATCTCTATGCAGAAGGATCTTGTTTAATTAAATGCGGAAATACGCACGTTATGTGCACAGCTTCAATCGAAAAAAATATTCCGGAATGGCTTAAGGGACAAGGACGCGGGTGGATTACCGCAGAATATGCCTTGTTGCCGCGCGCCACGCAAACCCGTGTTGCCCGCGAAACTAAGGGCGTGGCTGGAAGAACACAGGAAATTCAGCGTTTAATCGGCCGGTCGTTACGAGCCGTAGTTGACTTGAAAGAAATGCCTGAAATCAGCATTGTTGTTGACTGCGATGTGTTACAAGCCGACGGCGGTACGCGGACCGCATCAATTTCCGGAGGGTTTGTGGCGATGTATCTGGCTTTGCAGAAATTGGTGAAAAACGGTGATTTGCCGCGAAATCCCATCAGAGAGTTTGTCGGAGCAATTTCCTGCGGAATTTATCAAGGAAATCCTATTCTCGATTTGGATTACAGTGAAGATTCTCATGCTGATGCCGATACCAATTTTGTGTTAACCGAAAGCGGCCGAATCGTCGAAATTCAAGCAACAGCCGAGGGAGCAACTTTTAATGAAAACGAGTTTAATGAACTGCTCAGATTGGCAAAATCCGGTATTCATCAAATTATTCGTGAACAAAAAAGAGTGTTGGGAGTTGTGGACTAATGAAAATTAAAGAACTGGTTTTTGCCAGCCATAATCAGGGGAAAATTGCCGAAATCAAGCAACTTTTAGCCCCGTTTAATATCGTGGTGAAATCCGCCGCAGATATGAACTTGCCTGATGTTGAAGAAAACGGAACGACTTTTGCGGAGAACTCTCTGATTAAATCACAGACCATTGCCCGCGAAATCGGCTTGCCCTGCATTGCCGATGATTCCGGTTTGTGTGTTGACGCTTTGGACGGCCGGCCGGGAATTTATTCGGCACGCTATGCGCCGAATCGCGATTTCAAACAAGGTATGGCCAAACTTTTGACCGAAATGAACGCCAGCGGCAACAACTCGCGTCAAGCCCATTTTTGCTGTGTAGTCTCGCTGGCCTATCCTGACGGCTCTTATGAACTGTTTGAAGGTCGGGTTGAGGGAAATATTGCCGAAAAACCGCAAGGTGAGGGCGGTTTCGGCTATGATCCGCTGTTTGTACCGGAAGGGTATACACAAAGTTTTGCTGAACTGGGTGCCAACGTTAAAAACAAAATTTCTCATCGCGCCCGCGCTATGCAAAAATTGCTGAATTATTTGGAAAATTTATAAGAGAAAATAAATGGCGAATCCACAAATTTTCAACATTAATGCCGGCCAATCCTTTGTTGATATTTTGGCGCGGCATTTTTTGGAACGCTGGCAAAGTAATCCCGAAGAATCGGCAAATTTTTTGTTTTTAATGCCAACCCGCCGCGCATGCCAAAGCTTGACCGCCGCGTTTATTCGCCAGCACGGTTTGTCCCCGACAATATTGCCGCGAATCGAGCCGATTGCCGATATGGAAGAAGATGAAATTATTTTAACCAATCCAACTGAAATTTTGCATAATTTGCCGCCGGCAATCAGCTCTTTGCAACGATCTTTAATTTTAACCCGGCTAATACTGCAAAAACCGGCTCAGTTGGGCTTAGCCGACATAACCGTTTCTCAAGCGTACCGATTGGCTGAAAATTTGGCGACTTTGATAGATTTGGCGCATAATCAGCAACTGGATTTTGCCAAATTAAAAGATATTGTTCCCGAAGAATATGCCGTGCATTGGCAAGAAACGTTAAAATTGTTGACAATTATCACCGAAAATTGGCCGCAAATTCTTAAGGCCGAAAATAAGATTGATCCGGCACAACGGCGGAATCTGATTTTAAGTGAAGAAATTAAACTGTGGCAACAACAAAATACGCAACAACACATCGTTATTGCCGGCTCTACCGCCGCTTTTCCTTTGTGGAAGGATTTAGTCAAAACGGTCAGCGAGTTGCCTAATGGTGAGGTTTATCTTTATGGTTTGGATTTGTACCTTGATGAAGATTCCTGGCAGCAAATTGATGAAAATCATCCGCAATTTGAATTAAAAGAATTGCTTGATTTTTTACATTTAAAACGTTCGAGTGTATCTTTATTATCACCGGTTGCTTTTACGCCTCGTGAGCAATTTGTTGCTGAGTGTATGCGGCCGGCAACAACCACGGCCGAATGGCAACAACTGTCTTTAAATACTTTTCCGGCCGAAGCCTTAAAAAAACTGCAATTTGTTAATTGTGATGACTTGCGGCAGGAAGCATCGGCTATTGCTCTTATTATTCGACAAACTCTTGAAACTCCGGAAAAAACCGCAGCCTTGGTTACCGCAGATCGTAATCTTTCAAGACGCGTTGTTGCCGAGCTGAAAAAATGGAATATTATTGCTGATGATTCGGCCGGACAGCCGCTGAACCTGACACCTATCGGTATTTTTTTACAATTAATTTTGCAAGTAATCGAACAATCTTTTTCTCAAAAAAGCCTGCTCTGTCTTTTACGTCATCCTTTTACGGCTGCAGGTTATTCTTATGCCCAGTTTAATCTTTTAACGCGACAGCTTGAACTCTTATGGCGCAAAGGCGAAGATCTTACTGCTCAAACGAAAAACTTTATCGAACATATAAAACAAATATTACAACCGCTGGCCGAGCTGTATATGGTACCAAACGTGCGGCTTAAAGATTTGTTTATTGCTCATATAAAAGTTGCCGAAGCTCTGGCTGATACCGACACTAAAAACGGAGCGAAAATTATTTGGAAAAATGATGCCGGCAGTGTGGCCGCCAAATTTGTTAACGATTTTTTGAGTGCCGCCGATGTTTTAGAATATGTTAACGCTTCGGACTACACTTCTTTATTGGCTTATATGCTGAGCAAACAAAATGTTCGCAACCGTTTCGGTATGCACCCGCGGGTTAAAATACTCGGACCGATTGAAGCACGATTAACAACATTTGATGTAACTATCATCGGAGAAGCAAACGAAGGTACATGGCCGCAAGTACCGAAAGCCGATATGTGGATGTCACGGCCAATGAAGCACGATTTCGGAATGCCGTTACCGGAAAAAAATATCGGAATTTCCGCTGCAGATTTTGCCCATCTGCTTAATGCACCGGAAGTTTATTTAACCAGAGCCGAAAGAATCGACGGTACTCCTACTGAAAAATCACGGTGGTGGCTCAGAATGGAAACGGTTTTGGCAACACAAATCGGCGATAACTTTAATCTGGACAATCTTTATGATAAAAAATTCTGTGCTTGGGCTAAATTTTTAGATCGGGCGGAATTTTTACAGCCGATTGAAGCGCCGCGACCTTGCCCACCGGTTAATATGCGGCCGCGCAAATTGTCAGCCAGCGGTTTTGAATATTTAATGCGCGATCCGTATGTTATTTTCGCTAAATATATATTAAAACTGTATAAACTCGAAGATTTGGATCGCAATCTTGATGTTCGCGATTATGGAAATATTGTGCATAAAGTTATTGAAAACTTCAATAATCGGCATCCGAATGATTTTCCGGAAAATGCGCACAAAGAATTAACCGAGTTGGGAGAATTTGAATTTTCTCAAGCCGATTTGGCTCCGGAAACAAAAGCTTTTTGGTGGCCAAAGTTTTTGAAAACCGTTGATTGGTTGGTGGCAACAGAAAGTGTTTATCGACCGCAAATTGCTAAAGTGCATAATGAAACAAGCGGAGAGATGATTTTTGAGGCACCGGCCGGAAAATTTACACTTACCGCCAAAGCTGACCGGATCGATGAAACAAAGGACGGAAAAATCAATATTATCGACTATAAAACCGGACAGGCTCGTACTGTATCGGAAGTAAGCTCCGGTGTTGCTCCACAACTTCCTATCGAAGGATTAATCGCCGAACATGGAGGATTTGCCGGAATTACGCCAAATCCGGTGGAATCCTTAAAATATTGGCAACTCGGCAACAAAGAAACAAGTCTGAACCCGCAACAAACTACGCAAGCACTGGAGAATACTCGGGAAAATATTCGGCAACTTATCGGGCTTTATGATTTTGAAAGTCAGCCCTATTTTGCCAAACCAAACCCGACACTGGCCGTAAAATATTCCGATTATGACCACTTGGAAAGATTTTTAGAATGGGGAATAAGGGGAGATTTTGATGACGATAACCGATAATCTGGAAAACTTGCGACGCCAGCGTGGAAATGATGCTTCTTTGCAACAGCAAGAGGCAGCTGATCCGTTGTGTTCCGTTTGGGTCGAAGCATCGGCCGGTACCGGAAAAACCAAAGTATTATCAGATCGGGTGCTGAGATTATTGCTAAACAATGTCAGCGCCTCTCGAATCTTATGTCTTACCTATACCAAAGCCGCCGCAGTGGAAATGAATAACCGTATTGCCGAAAGGCTCAGTCGGTGGGCAATTATGCCGGAAAATAAACTGGAAGAAAATTTGTATCGGCTTTTAGGTAGAGATATCCGTGATGCCGAAACATTGCAAAAATATAAAAAACAAGCGCGCCGCCTATTTGCTATGTTACTCGATACTCCCGGCGGATTAAAAATACAAACAATTCACAGTTTTTGCCAAGAAATATTACAGCGTTTTCCGTTAGAAGCCGGAATCACTCCATACTTTAGTGTGCTCGACGAAGCGTCATCTAAACAAATTTTACAGCAAATTCAGACTGATATGCTTAAAAATGCCGAACAGAAAAAAGATGAGGCAATTGCCGATGCTTTGCAATATTTAACCGCAAATTTAAGCGAATTTTCATTTCCTTCCGTGATGAAAAATATTACCGATAATCGCGTAAAAATCGCAGCAATTTTTAACCGATACGGCACCGCTGAAAAATTTTCGCACGCGTTGGCCGATAATTTGCAAATAAATCCTCAAATTTCCATTAATGAGCTGAAAGACCGCTTCATGCAGGATATTGATGTCAATGCGGCCAAACTTAATATTGCCGCTTGGGCCAAAGGCGGAAAAAAAGATGTTGAGCGCAGTGATAAATTGACACAAGTTTTACATAATAATTGCCGCGCCACTGATTTTGAATTGTATAAAAGTATTTTTTGTACCGAAAAAGGTGCCATTGCGGCAAATTTGGCGGCTAAAGATGCAATTAAGGCCGATAATATGTTGCCGGAAAGATTGCAAAAAGAAGCTTGCCGATTGCAAGAAGCCGAACAAAAAATTGTTAAAACAATGCTGTTTCATTCTACAACCAATGTTATGACCATTGCCGCCGAACTTAATCGGAAATATGATGAGTATAAGCGGAAAAACGCCAAACTTGACTATACGGATTTAATTGTTTTGACCAAACAACTGTTAGCAGATTCAGGTGTGGCCGCTTGGGTTTTATATAAACTGGACGGCGGAATTGATCATATTTTAATTGATGAAGCCCAAGACACTTCGCCCGAACAATGGGACATTATTAAATCTTTAAGCAACGAGTTTTTTGCCGGTGAGGGAGCAGCTAAACAGCAAAAAACCATCTTTGCCGTCGGTGATCGTAAACAATCTATCTACAGCTTTCAGGGAGCCGATCCGGAAAAACTCGATACAATGGCGCGATATTTTGCCCAAAAAGGCGAAAAGCTGTTTAAGAAAGTTGATTTAAAAGTATCTTTCCGTTCTGCGGCGGCTATTCTTGATACCGTTAATAATTTGTTCGCCGATGAAAAAGTGGCGCAAGGAGTTACGGCCGTCGGTGAAAAGGTAAATCATTTGCCTTTCCGCGCCGGAGAGTTCGGCAGGGTAGAAATCTGGCCGCCGTTAATTGCCGATAAATCCAGTAAAGATAAAAATAAAAATTATTGGCGGCCTCCGGTGGAAATGATAACCGAAACTTCTGTCAGTACGTTGTTGGCGCAAAAGATTGCTCGACACATAAGAAAAATGATAGACGACAGCGCTAATTCTTATAATCCTTTGCACTTTCGTGATTTTATGGTTTTAGTGCAACGGCGCGCCGGTTTTGTTGAAGACTTTATTCGTGCTTGCAAGCAATGCAATGTTAATATTTCCGGTGCCGATCGCTTAAAATTATCCGAACAAATTGTCGTGCAGGATCTGATTTCTTTAGGCAAATTTTTATTGTTGCCAAATGATGATTTATCTTTAGCCGAAGTCTTAAAATCACCGATTTTCGGGCTTGATGACAATGATTTAATCAAGCTGTGTCATAATCGCGGGCAGGCGCCTTTGTGGACCAGATTGGGCGATTTTGATGAATATAAAGCAATCTATCAGCAGCTGCAAGATTTGTTTAATATGCTTGACTATATCCGTCCGTACGAACTTTATAACCACGTTTTGACCAAAATGAAAGGACGGTTTCGTTTTACCGAACGTATGGGAATTGAAGTTGAAGATGCTTTGGACGAATTTATAAATCTGACCATAAAATTTGAACAGGAAAATATTCCGACCTTGCAAGGTTTTATTGATTGGATCGGGCAAGCTGATGTTGAAATTAAACGCGAAACGGAGCAAAATGATGTTGATGCCGTGCGCTTAATGACGGTGCACGGATCAAAAGGTTTGCAGGCTCCAATCGTCTTTCTGCCGGATACTATACGGGTTAAAAATACCAAACGTGAACAAAATTTATTGTTAAACGACAAAATGATTTATTATCCCTTAGGCAGTGATTATTATGACGAATCCTGCAATCAAATCAATGCCGTTAATGCGCGCAAAGCTGATGAAGAGTACCGCCGATTGCTCTACGTGGCACTGACACGGGCTGAGGATAGGTTGTTTATTTGCGGATATTCCAATCAAGAAAACATTAATCCGCATTCTTGGTACGCATTATGTCTTGATTGCTTGAAAAAATCAGGCGTTAAACAAGAAAATATTTACGTTTGCGAATCGGAAAATTTAATTACAAAAGAGCAAAAAGAAAACCGATTTACCACCGGAATAAAACATCTTACGCCACCCGAATGGATTAACCAAAATGTCGGTAACGAAGAACTTTTAGCTAAACCGTATACACCGTCAAAAATCGAAGATGAAGAAGAATTAGACTCTTCTTCACCTTTAGAAGAAAGCGGAAATTTTTATCGCCGCGGCTCGCTTATTCATAAAATTTTGCAATTTTTACCGGCAAAAATCGAAAATCCGCAGCAAATCATCAGTGATTATCTGCAAAAATATGCCGCTGATTTTTCACCAATGCAAAAACAACAAATTATTCAAGAAATTCTCAATTTAATTCATTGCCAAGAATTAGCCGAAGTTTTTGGTGAAAATGCTCGAGCAGAAGTGCCGATTATGGGAGAAGTTGACGGAAAAATTATTTCCGCACAAATAGACCGGCTGGTTATTTTGCCGCACGAAATTATTATTGTCGATTTCAAAACTAACCGACCGGCCGCGCAAACCTTGGCCGAAACACCGCAAACCTATATTAAGCAGCTGCAAATGTATGCCGATATTATGCAAAAAATTTATCCGCAGCATCTGGTAAAAGCCTATATTTTGTGGACTAACCAAGCAAGAATTATGAAGATTGTCTAAAAAAAATGTTGTTTTTGCGCAAAGAACCTTTAATATGATAAAAAATTGTATTATATATTAGAACAAATCAACATATATTGAGGAGAAAAAAATGACACAACCTTTGACAGACAGCCAATTTGAAAGCAATGTTTTGCAATCTAAGGGTTTGGTTTTAGTTGACTTTTGGGCCGAATGGTGTGGACCGTGCCGCCAGTTGGGACCGATTTTGGAAGCGGTTGATAACCAAATTGCCGATATTACCGTTTATAAAATGAATGTTGATGATTCACCAGAAACAGCTAGCCAATTCGGTATTCGCAGTATTCCGACAATGTTTTTATTTAAAGACGGTAAAATGGTGGATACAAAAATCGGCTTGAACTCCGAAGCCAATATAAAATCTTGGATCGAATCGCATAAATAAGCTGATGTTTTGAATTTTCTAAAACCTCCGGTCGGAGGTTTTATTTTTTTAAAGGAAACCCCGTTGGCGCGGAAGCACAACGGGGGACAAGAACAACATTAATAAATTAAATTAAGCATTATTTTTATATTACTAAATTTTTATATTACTAAATACTACATAGCTTATAAAATTATGACGTTAAACAATGTTAATTCTCTCTTTTATAACTGTTAAAGATTAACAGCGTAGTATTTTAAAAAAGTTAAACATAAATATAATATTAATTGTTTCTTGATGTTCTTATTGTATCATTTTTTACACATCTTGTCAAGAAAAAAATGACAAAAAAATTTTTTTCGCAAAAAAATAAAACAAAAACTTGATATTTTTAAAAAATGCGCTATTGTATGGCGAATTTAAATGTAGATTATAACAAAGGACAATTGATAATATGAGTATGCGGAATATTGCAATAATCGCACACGTTGACCACGGAAAAACTACTTTGGTTGACGGCCTGTTAAGACAAAGCGGAACTTTTCGCGATAACCAAAAAGTGGTTGATTGCGTGATGGATAGTAATGACTTGGAACGTGAACGCGGTATTACCATTTTATCAAAATGTACTTCTGTTGAATGGAACGGGACTCACATTAACATTGTTGATACACCGGGGCACGCGGATTTTGGCGGAGAGGTAGAGCGTATTCTTTCTATGGTTGACGGGGTTGTGCTTTTAGTTGATGCTTCCGAGGGACCAATGCCGCAAACCAAATTCGTTTTAGGTAAAGCCTTAAAAATCGGTCTTAAACCAATTGTCGTAATAAATAAGGCCGATAAAGCCGATGCGCGGCCTGATGAAGTCTTAAATGAAATTTTTGACTTGTTTGTCAGCTTAGATGCTAATGATGAACAGCTTGACTTTCCGGTGCTGTATGCTTCCGGGCGTAACGGCTGGGCGGTGCGCGAACTTGATGATGAGCGCAAAGATCTAACCCCGCTGTTTGAAACTATTTTATCATATGTCAGCGAGCCGGTATGTGAACCTGATGCGCCGTTCAGAATGTTAGCAACAACATTAGAGGCCGATAAATTTGTCGGGCGCATTTTAACCGGAAAAATCCAAAGCGGCAGTGTTAAGGTTAATGATACGGTAAAGGTTATTAATAAAGACGGTGAAGTTGAACGGACAAAAATTACCAAAATTATGGCCTATCAGGGGCTTGACCGTGTTGCTTTAAACGAGGCGCATGCCGGCGATATCGTCGCGGTGGCCGGTATTGTTAAAGGTACGGTGGCGG
>CADBPX010000088.1 GCA_902796625.1 uncultured Pseudomonadota bacterium | reverse complement strand
CTCAATTCGCATAGCATAAAAAGAACGCCATACAAATATCAGCCCGATTACGAAAAAGAATGCGCCAATTCCTAAGGCTAGGCAAGAATCTTTTTCGGAGACTTTAGCGGCCATTTCTGCTGCCAGTAATCCGAACAAAGTTGTAAATTTAATAATCGGATTAAGGGCAACCGAAGCGGTGTCTTTATACGGATCACCGACAGTGTCACCGACAACGGCAGCTGCATGCAAATCAGACCCTTTTTCTTGCAAATCTACTTCAACAACTTTTTTGGCATTATCCCATGCACCACCGGAGTTGGCCATATACAGTGCCTGATATAAGCCAAAAATAGCGATGGATATTAGGTAGCTGGCAAACAGCTCCGGACCAAAGAAGGCAAAAGCAATTGCAAAGCTGAAAATTACCGCAAAGATATTAAACATACCTTTTTGAGCATATTGAGTGCAGATTTTGACCACTGTTTTGCTATCTTCAACTGAAGCAGCTTTGTTGGTGTTTAATTTGATGTGCTCTTTAATGTAGTTAACAGCGCGGTAAGCACCGGTAGATACAGCTTGAATGGCAGCACCAGAGAACCAATAAATAACCGCGCCGCCTAAGAGCAAACCGATCATTACACGAGCATCAATTAAATTCAATTGCAAATTTAAGAGCAAGATAATTGAGAAAATCATGGTTGTTGCACCGATAACAGCAGTTCCGATTAATACCGGTTTAGATGTTGCTTTGAATGTATTTCCGGCCGAATCGTTTGCTTCCAACAGATATTTGCCGTGTTCAAAATCCGGCTCAAAACCATAATCTTTTTTAATTTCTTTTTTGATGCCTTTTCGAGCTTATATTTGCGATAATTCAAATACAGACTCGGCATTATCGGTTACCGGACCGTAGCTGTCTACGGCAATTGTAACCGGTCCCATGCCTAACATACCGAAAGCAACCAAGCCGAAAGCAAATACAGTCGGATAAATCATGATTTGTCCCAGCTCTCCGCGAGAAGTAATGTAGGCAACAGCCATTAAACCGGCCATGACTAAACCTTGCCAGAATCCGGAGAAATTACCGGAAACAATACCGGAAAGAATGTTTAATGACGCACCGGCTTCACGGCTGGCATTAACCACTTCTTGAACATGCTTTGACTTAGATGATGTGAAGATTTTGGTAAATTCCGGTATTATTGCCGCAGCCAATGTACCGCAGCTGATAATAACTGACATCTTCCACCACAAATTATGACCAAATTGATCTGCCGGTAACATGAAATATGAAACGGCAAATGTAACGGCAATTGAAATCAAAGACGTTAGCCAGATTAAGCTGGTAAGAGGTTTTTCAAAGTCAAAAGTTTTTACTTTGCCGAAAATTTTCTTTGCACAAAAACCGTTTAATGCGTATGAAAAGATAGAGGTTATAATCATCAGAATACGCATAACAAAAATCCACGTAATCAGACGAGCTTGTAATTCCGGAGCATATAAGTAGGCAGCAATTCCTCCATCTTGAGTGGTGTGCATACCGGCGGCTAAAACGATAAAACTGATCAATGCAACACCGGTAACGCCGTAAGTTTCAAAACCATCGGCAGTCGGTCCGGAAGAATCTCCAGCATTATCACCAACACAGTCAGCAATTACGCCAGGATTTCGTGCATCGTCTTCGTTAATTTTGAAAATAATTTTCATCAGATCTGCACCAATATCGGCAATTTTGGTGAAAATACCGCCGCAAATACGTAAAACCGAAGCACCTAACGATTCACCAATAGCAAATCCGATAAAGCAAGCACCGGCTAAGTCGCGCGGAACATATACCAAAATTAAAAGCATTACCAAAAGTTCAACGCAAATCAGTAATACGCCTATAGACATTCCGGAACGTAACGGTAAGTTCATAACCGGAAAGGCCTTGCCTCGAAGAGAAGCAAAAGAAGTGCGAGAGTTGGCATATGTATTAATGCGCATACCAAACCATGCAACACAAAACGATCCCATAATTCCCAATACAGACCATAATAAAATGTAACATACCTTGTCGAGAGGAGTGTTATTCAGTCCGGCAAAGTAATAAACAATGCAACCGCCAATGAACAATTCTAAAAGCAAAAGTAACTTAGCTTGCTGTTTCATGTACGTCGTACAAGTTGCGTAGATTGTTTCCGAAACTTTAAGCATCGACTCGTGAGCCGGAAGTTTTTTAATGCTGAAAAATTCGCATAATCCGAAAATCATACCAATCAGGCAAACAGCCATGCCGCCAATTAATAATTGGTTTCCGTTAATGCTATATCCCATAAAGTTATATGTGGCTTCGGCTAATGACGGAATAATCAAATCCAACTCAGAAGCCCAAGCATTATTTATTGCAGATAAGAGAACTGCAACGGTTGCCATTGCAACCTTAGAAAAATTAGCTCTGTTGTTAAACATTATTCTTTCCTTAAAAGTTTAAAAATCAAAAAAACAGTAGCCGTATAAGTTCTCCCTTATCGACTGAGTTTGAAAATGTTATTACATATTTGTAAATAATGCATTACTTTTCTGTAATTTTGTGGATAACTGTTTAATGGTTAAAATATTTACTATCATCAACTTCAATATATGTAAAGCCGTTTTTATCTTTAATACTAACATTGGCACCGGCTTTAATCAGCATGTTTTCAATATTGTCGCAGCCGAATGCATGAGCGTAGAATAATGCCGTCCTACCATTTTGGTCTTGCTGGTCAAGATTGGCACCGGCTTCAATCAGCATTTGAATAATTTTTTTATTCCATTCGTTGGTGGCGGCATTCATTAGTGGCGTTCCCATCGGAGTTTCCTGATTGACATCAGCACCTTTTTCCAAAAGCATTTGCAACATCGTCTCGGCTCGTTCCATATAAAATTTGATTTGTTCTTGAACTTTCTTTTCTACGGTTTGAGAATCCATGTTGAGCTTCATCTTTTCCAGAGAATTTTTCTGCATGATAAGCTCGTTTGCTGTTGACGTTGCCAGTATAATCGGAGTTTTGCCATTTGCCGAAGGGGCATTAACGTCAGCACCGGCAGTAATTAATTTGTAAGCCGCAAGTAAGTCATCATTATTTTCTAAAACATATAGTAATAATGTATTACCATCGGCATCGCGAGAGTTAAGATTTAACCCTGACTTAATGAGTTCATCAATAGCACTGTCATCTTGTGAAGTCAAAACTTCGGTAACCACGCGCGATTCAGAACGGTTGAGAATCGGGGAGACCGCAAAAACTGTGGTGATGCAAAAAATACTAAGTATTAAATAAATGAATAAAAAAACGGATTTTTTCATATTCAGCCCTCCATACTTTCATAGTAACTACCATATTTAAACGTATATAGCAAGACAGATTTTCTGGCATAGGATTCTTGTCATAAAAGAATCGTAATTTTAAGA
This sequence comes from uncultured Pseudomonadota bacterium, assembly GCA_902796625.1. Taxonomy (GTDB): domain Bacteria; phylum Pseudomonadota; class Alphaproteobacteria; order RF32; family CAG-239; genus RUG410. The sequence continues at coordinate 9,045 of CADBPX010000088.1, read as the reverse complement.
AAAAGAATATTTTGTTAAGAAGTATATTGTTTGCTTGTAATTTATACACAAAAAAAGCTTTAAATATTCAGATAATTACAAATAACCTTATGTTATTTCTTCTAAGAAATATCCGTTGTTAACGAATGTTAATATCCCCAATTTAAAAAAAATTTTTGGAAAAAAAATGGTAAAAGAATGTGCATATTTTTTAAGTGGTTACAAACTTAATCAACTAAATGACGAAAAAATATTTTTATATTTGATCTTGTTGACAATATTTTTATTTTGCACAATGCGAAACAGACAATTTGCAAAATTATAAAATTTTTCTGGATAAGTACAATATATTGTGGAATTAACTTTTTATTTATCTATATATTGTATCAAAATGAAACAGAAAAATTTTGATTAGGAGAAAAAAATGGCCGCAGAGCATAACCCTTTATTCGATATTGAAACGAATGTTAAAAGTGTAACCAAGCGTGATGGTGTTTTGGTTCCTTTTGATAGTAATAAGATTTATAATGCAATTTTGAAAGCCGGGAATTCAACCGGCGAATTCAAAGAATCAGAGGCTTGGTTGCTGACCGCACAAGTACTGAAAGTTATTGATCACAAATTTTCCGATTCAATCCCTTCAATCGAAAATATTCAGGATATTGTGGAACAAGCTCTGATTTCAGCTAACTATTTTGCCACAGCCAAAGCATACATCTTGTATAGAGAACAACGTCAACGTATGCGGGCTGATAAAAAGGTTATGGTAGATGTTGAAAGTTCTATCAATGAATATTTAGAGCGTTTGGATTGGCGGGTTAATGCTAATGCTAATCAGGGTTATTCAAACGGCGGGCTGATTTTAAATGTTTCCGGTAAGGTGACTGCCAATTATTGGCTGAGCCATGTTTATCCGGCTGAAGTTGGTGAAGCCCATCGAAACGGGGATATTCATATTCATGATTTGGATATGTTGGCAGCATATTGCGCCGGTTGGTCATTGAAAAACTTACTTAAAGAGGGTTTTAACGGGGTTAAGGGTAAGGCTGAAGCTAATCCGCCAAAGCATTTGTCGGCAGCTACCGGTCAAATGGTTAACTTTATGGGAACTCTGCAAAATGAATGGGCCGGTGCTCAGGCTTTTTCTTCCGTAGATACATATCTGGCTCCGTATATTCGCAAAGATAACCTTTCTTATGAAGAAGTTAAACAATGTATGCAGGAATTGATCTATAATCTTAATGTGCCATCGCGTTGGGGTTCACAAACACCGTTTACCAACTTTACCTTTGATTGGGTTTGTCCGGAAGATTTGCGTAATCAGCATCCGTATATCGGCGGCCATATTGCCGGTCATGATGAAAGCTTTATGCCGATTATTGAAGGACAGGAAGAAATGCCATTTACTTACGGTGATTTACAGAAAGAAATGGATATGATCAACCGTGCATATATTGAAGTTATGATGTCCGGTGATGTGTTGGGGCGTCCGTTTACGTTCCCGATTCCGACGTATAATATGACTCCGGATTTTCCATGGGAAGATGAAAAAGCTCAGCTTCTGTTTGAGATGACGGCAAAGTACGGTATGCCGTATTTCCAAAACTTTATCAATTCTTCTCTGAAACCGGGGCAAATTCGTTCAATGTGCTGTCGTTTGCAATTGGATTTACGTGAACTGTTGGCAAAAGGTAATGGTTTATTCGGATCTGCAGAACAGACCGGGTCAATCGGGGTAGTAACCTTTAACTGCGCACGCTTGGGGTATGTCTATAAAGGTAACGAACAGGGATTGTTCGCCCGCGTTGATGAGCTGATGAATATTGCTCGTACTTCGTTGGAAATTAAGCGTAAAGTTATCCAACGTTTAATTGATAACGGGTTGTATCCGTATACCAAACGTTATTTAGGAACGCTACGTAATCACTTCTCGACTATCGGTGTTAACGGTATTAATGAAATGATCTGCAACTTTACCAATGGGGAACATCATATCGCTGACGAATGGGGTAAGGCGTTTGCCGAAAAATTCTTAGATTACATCCGTTCTTCTATGATTAAAATCCAAGAAGAAACCGGTCATATGTATAATTTGGAAGCTACTCCGGCTGAAAGTGCAACCTATCGCTTCGCTCGTGAAGATAAAAAGCGTTATCCGGGAATTATTCAAGCCGGAACCCAGGAGAATCCGTATTATACCAATTCGTCCCAGTTACCGGTTGGGTATACCGATGACCCGTTTGAAGCGTTGGATTTGCAAGCGACTTTACAATCAAAATATACTGGTGGAACTGTGTTGCATTTGTATATGAGCCAGAGAATTTCATCGGCTAAGGTTTGCGGAGAGCTGATTAAAAAGGTTCTGACCAATTATCGTTTGCCGTATATTACAATAACCCCGACTTTTTCAATTTGTCCAAAGCATGGTTATTTGGCCGGAGAACACAAGTTCTGCCCGCTTTGTGATGAAGAGAAAAAGGCGGAAAAAATTAAAAACTTAAAAGCAAGTAATGTTGCTTAAGAAAAAAAAGTGGATTAACAAATTTATTAAGAGGATAAAAAGATGACAAACACAATTAATTTTGAAGACATAAAATTAAGCGATGCTGAACGCCAACCTTGTGAAATTTGGACACGTGTTATGGGTTACCATCGTCCGGTTTCGGAGTTCAATAAGGGAAAGAAATCCGAATATTACTCTCGTAAATGTTTCGAAGAGGAAAAGGCGATGATGCATTTGTCTTTAGATGGCGGTTGTGCTTGTGCTGAAGCTGCGGAATAATATTTTCTGATGGCAGATAAAGATAATTTAGTTAACATCGGCGATATTGAGAAATTCAGTATCGTCGATTTTCCTTCTAAGATAGCTGTTGTTGTATTTATGCAAGGTTGTCCGTGGCACTGTCCTTTTTGTTATAATCAATCATTACAAAATCCTTATCTGAAAAGTGAAATAAAATGGAGTAAACTGCTAAATTTGCTCGAAAATAGAAAGGGCTTGGTCGATGCGGTGGTTTTCTCCGGTGGCGAGCCTTTGATGCAAAACGGATTAGGCGAAGCGATAGATATGGTGCGGCAAAAAGGCTTCGAAGTTGGGTTACATACCGGCGGTTATCGTCCAGAGGCTTTACAAAAGATTATTGATAAAGTTATTTGGATCGGATTTGATATTAAGGCGCCATTTGATGAAGAACTATATAAAAAAGCAACCGGCGGTGCAGCAGATTTAGATAAAGTTAAAAAAAGTTTGAAAATTGTTATAGACAGCGGCATCGCTTTTGAATGTCGTACAACTTGTGATCCGCGGATTTTACGTATTGATGATATATATAAAATTGCTGACAAATTGTCGGCAATGGGAGTTAAAGAATATTATTTGCAGAAATATCGGCCAATTCCTTCTGATAAAAAAACGACTGAAGATGAATGTGATAAATTTTTTCAGGATGAAAAATTATTGCAGTATTTACGAAATAAGTTTTTACGGTTTGAGGTGCGAAAATAACAGTGTGTTATAAAAAAAGGTTTTGAGAATTAATCTCAAAACCTTTTTTGTTAATCTTTTACAAAATCTTTCAAGTTCAATCCGCTCAAAAAGTGTAGGTAGAGATAAATACTGCTACCGTAGACAATGGGCAGATAGAGCATACCTAAAAGAGTTGCTAACAGTAATGACGCCGAGTCATCATAGGGAATGCTGTCAATAATCATCGGTAAAAAGCCGATCATATTCGCAGCAACAACCGCAAAAACGGTAACGAAAACGCCGCACAAAAAACAAAATAGCGCTTTCTTGATGTTGCGGAACACTCCGTAATGAGCAATCGTCGTAAAACACACCGCCGTTAACAGCAATAGTGCAGATACTTTGCAAAAGGTGCTGTTAAATAACGAAAAGCCGATAGTGTAATACTCAACCACGGCCAAAACGGCGGTTACTGCCATCAAAATTAATACAATAAGACCTTTTTTCATAAAACATAATTATCAGGATTCTAGCGATATGATAATCCAATTACGGTAAAAAATCAACCTCAAAAATACAAAAAAATAAATTTTGTCACATTAAAAATGTATTCATTGCATTTTTTAGTATTTTTAATAGCTTAGGGTTAGAATGTCCATATCCGGCCGCAATTTTTATTACAGATTGCGGCAAAGCTAAATGTAAATCCCACGCCTGTTTGACCGGGCAACAGAAATCCATGCGATTATGGACTATAAGAGCAGGGATATTTTTAATGATTTCGGCCTGGTGTAAAATTTGATTTTCTTTCATAAAAAAGTTGTTTTGTTGATAATGAAAATAAATACGTGAAGATTGCAACTCCTCCGGCAGACACGAAGTTTGTTCGGTAAATTGCGGGGTAAGTTGACCGAGCATATATTCGTAAGATCCCAGATACGATAAGGCGGTCAGATATTGTTTTTCGTCTGAGGAAAACAGCATTTTTATATATTTGTTATAAACATTATTATCATTATTGATTTTTAGTTTCATTTGCGTCCATAAATCGGGATAAAAGCGTTGACTGTCATGGCTTACCCAAGCTTCATCTTCGGAACGTGCCAGAAAAACCGAAGAAACAATAATTTTTTGCACCATTTGTGGATATTTTTCAGCGAACAGTAAAGCTAATGTTGAACCCCAAGATACTCCCTGTACGATAATTTTTTTCTTGATATCTAAATGTGTTAACAGTCTTTCGGCATCGTGCAACAAGTACTCCGTTTCATTTTTATAGAGATAATTTTTGGCTTGTGATTGTCCGCATCCGCGCTGGTCATATTGAATGATTCGATATTTTCTTAAGTTAAAGAGCTTAGCATATTTTGTGCGTGATGAACCTCCGGGGCCGCCATGAAATGATAAAACCGGTATTCCTTGGGGATTGCCAAATTGGCGGAAGTAAACAGTATGACCGTCTTTTGTTGGTAGATATCCTTCATTAAACGGCTTTAATTCGCGTGAAAATAAATTAAACCACATATATATCTCTCCTTTTTAGACAAGTTATGTTATTTAAGATAAGATTGCAATAATATAATTTAGTTCTTGCTAATTCAGAAAATATTTATATCTTACAGATATAGGAGAGTAAGATGAAAAACGCTATAATTTTATTTGTTTTGTTGGTATTATACAGTTTGCCGGTTCAGGCTTTGTATGGAATTTCTGCCGGTTCGTCGAGTAATACGGTATCAACAATAAATTTAGATGATCCGCACGAACATCGGAGACATGGTGATCGTTTACATCGCCGTTTTTATACCCCATCGTATCAGCGGGGAAAAATATATACGCCGGATCGTTATAACTGCTACATGAAAAAAAACTTAAAGTATTGCGTTAATCTTCGCGGCAATGCTATTAGCGGACAAATAGTAACTTCTGATGGCGAATATGTGGCATATGAAAATTATCAAAACGGCTATCAATCCGGTATAACTTCGACATATACCAGAGACGGAACTCTAATTCAGCGGACAGCTTACAAAAAAGGGTTGAAAGACGGAGAGGAGACAACTTACTATATTAACGGCAATACGCGTGTTATAGCTCATTATAATGACGGCGCGTTAGATGGTCGTTTGGAAGAATATGACATTAATGGCGCCTTAATCGGTAAAATGACATATCGCAAAGGGTGGTTTAAAAACGGCTATTGCAAAAATGAACGAGGCAATCATACTATGCATGAACGTTTAAATGCTTCGGAATACAACGAAATTATTCCGTGCGGTGAAGTTTTTGATGATATAAATTAGTCTTGTTTTTGCAAAAAGCGATACAAGCGGGTATAATTCATCAATTTTATCAATAAACAAATATTTTTGCGGATATTAAGGCGTTTACCTTTATTGCGAATATGCCGAGAAATTATTATAAGGTAAAAAGATTGCACGCCGTAAAGCCACATTTGTTTATTTATTTCCGGAAAGAGTTCATTAATACTACCGTATAATTTTTTAAATCTTTTCAAATTACCGAAAAGTCCGCGAAAACCACTTAGTTGGCAGACTAGTTCAACGATGTCCTCACAGATGTAACCATAGCGCAACCTGCCGAAGTCTAATAAATGAGGTTGTTTATTTTTATCAATTAAGATGTTGTTGGCAGTTAAATCACCATGAATAACTTGTTGCGGCCAGTCAGGTAATTGCAGTTGTTGAAAAAATTTTTTCCAAAAATAACGATTAATCAAATACCATGTCCAGTGTTTGTTATGGTTAAGATATTGGGTAATACTTTCAGCTTCGTAAATGTTTTCCACTTGTGGTTTCACCAAATTTTCAGGAAATTTAGTGTGTGTGATTTTTTGGTAATCAATCAGTAGATTTTTGATAACTGTTTTATTGCAGTCATGATAGCGAAGTTTATGACCATCAATGAATTTGAGGGCCAATAAGTAATATTTCTGAAATTTTTCCGTAGGTATAGTTATAAGGCTATCCGGATAAACTAATGAAATAATTTTTTTAAGAGAGTTGTATTCGTTATAGTTCTTCAGTAATTTTAGAAAATAGGTTGAATTTTGGCCGTTTACATAAGTCATGACCTTAAAATTGTAGGAGCTTCCACCTTGGTATATTTCTTGCAGACCGACAAAGCCGCCAAACAAATTTTGTTTACTGATAAAATTACCTAATTCTGCAGTATTGGCAAATTTCATTTGTTATCCTCTCTTGATAATCGGATTATAAAGATAAATAAACTAAATGCAATATATTTTAACTTTTATGCCAATGCAGATAATTCGCCTTGAAATTTTATTTATGTTTTATATATGAATAAGCAACAAGGAGGAAAAATGGGAGTATTAAAAAGTTGGAAATATGACTATGCTAATAAGTGCGATTGTTCCGATGACGATAATTGCGGTTGTGCTTTTCCGCAAAATATGAAGCGAAATTTTTCATCACAATTAGATTGGAAAATTTCCGCAGCTTACGAGTATAATCACGCGCGTGTCGGTGAAATGGCCCTTAATTTTACGGCTCCTGCAGTGTTGGCCGATGGCAAAACTACTCTTGAGTTTAATTTTTTTAATTATATTGCCGATAGTTATGCCTTGTTGTATTTTTACCTGGCAGATTTTTCGGCTACTTGTCCGGCCGAGATTATAGCCTTAAATCGCTCATATCAGCATTTTTATAACCGGAATGTAAAATTAATTGCTGTTAGTGTTGACTCTCTTGATGCTCATATGGCTTGGCGAAGAATGCCTTTTTCAGAAGGAGGAATCGGACAAGTGCAATTTCCTTTGGTTTCCGATATAAACAAAACAGCGGCTTTGGAATATGGGGTTTTGCGCCCTGACGGAAAAGCACAACGAGCCACATTTATTGTTGATAAAGATTATGTTATTCGCTATCAGGCCGTTTATGATAATAAGGTTGAGCGTAATGTTGAAGAAGTGTTGCGAGTAACTGATAAATTGGTTGAGTATGATGAAGCTAAATGCCGCGGTTTGCAGTGTTTAATGCAATAATCATTTAAATGCTGTTGATTGTTTCGGGAAAGACTTTATTATATATAAATATTTGCCTATAATCCTAGTGTGAGCACATTGGGAGAGATAGTTTATGACCATAGTAGCAATTTGGTGTCGTCACATCGGTGATAATGTTATTGGGGCCGGTTCTGGATTACCATGGAAAATTCCCTCCGATACAAGACGCTTTCGCAATTTGACCGAAGGTCAGATAAAGGTAATGGGGCGACGTACTTATGAAGGAATGCCGCAAAAAGTGTTGATGGAACGGCGTGTGATTGTGCTTGATGCTGATGGCGCCTGCGAAGTTTTCGATAAAGTAAATCATATTGTTGTTGACGATGTTAATAAGCTTAAAGATTATGCCGAAGATTTGTATATTTCCGGCGGAGCTTCCGTTTAGGCCGCGTTTTTTTCTACTCCGAAAATTATGCCGGATATTGTCGTCGATTGCGTATATAACGGAGAAATAACGGCCGATACAGAAAATCTGATTAATATAGATGCCAGCGTGGCAGTATTGGAAAAAAAGTATTTTGCTTTGCCGCAAAAATTTGAATTGGATAACGTGGTGACTACGGTTTGGCTGAAAAAAGGAGATTTTGTTGAACAGTCGGTTGTTAAAAAAATTCTCAATTATTTGGAAACAGAAGGAAAGTAGAGATGCAGCAATATTTAGACCTATTACAAGATGTTATGGATAACGGTGTCGATAAAATGGATCGCACCGGTGTTGGTACACGCTCGGTTTTCGGGCGACAGATGCGTTTTGATTTAAGTCAGGGATTTCCGTTAGTAACGACGAAAAAAGTTCATCTGAAAAGCATTATTTATGAGTTGCTGTGGTTTTTAAAGGGCGATACAAATGTAAAATATTTACAAGAACATGGTGTGCGGATTTGGAATGAATGGGCAGATGAAAACGGAGAATTAGGTCCGGTTTACGGTTCGCAGTGGCGCAATTGGAATGGCGAAGGAATAGATCAAATAGCTGAAGTTATCGAAACATTAAAGAAAAAGCCCAATGATCGTCGGATGATTGTTTCCGCATGGAATGTCGGTAAAATTGCCGAAATGCATTTACCTCCTTGTCATATGATGTTTCAGTTTTATGTGGCAAACAATAAACTCAGTTGCATGCTCTATCAACGCAGTTGTGATATGTTTTTAGGAGTGCCGTTTAATATTGCTTCATACGCTTTGTTAACAATGATGGTGGCGCAAGTATGTGGTTATGAGCTGGGAGAATTTGTTCATACTCTGGGTGATACACACATTTATCATAACCATTTTGAACAAGTACGAGAGCAGCTTTCTCATAAACCGTATCCGCTACCGCAGATGAGAATTAACCCGAATGTGAAAGATATAAATGATTTTAAGTATGAAGATTTTGAGTTGGTGAATTATCAAAGTTATGATACTATAAAAGCAAAAGTTGCAGTGTAGTATATTAGAGAGAATATTATTTCGCATTGCGTAAGCGCCCCGCTCCGGGGTTCGATTCACTTTCTTAGTTTGCTCCACTAAAAAACCTCCCTTCAGGGGAGGCATTTTATTGGAGCAGATG
>CADBPX010000087.1 GCA_902796625.1 uncultured Pseudomonadota bacterium | reverse complement strand
TGCTGTGCCAACATAGCTCAGTTGGTAGAGCTACTGATTTGTAATCAGTGGGTCGGGAGTTCGAGTCTCTCTGTTGGCACCAATAAATAAAACCGTCCATAAGGGCGGTTTTTTTATTGGTGGTACGAGAGCCGAACGGACGACACACTTGGGTCGGGCCGGAGGATAAATAAAGCTCCGGTGGAGCTTTATTTGACGACGGGCGAAGGACACTTAATGAGCCGAAACGGCAGTAACGGCGAATTTAGTGTACGAGTGACCGAAGCTTAAGTTAGCGATTGCCGAGCAAAGCGACGGCAGAGCTTACGGAGCAAGACGAGTCTCTGAAGTTGGCACCAATAAATAAAACCGTCCATAAGGGCGGTTTTTTTTGCATTAAACAAATTCATCAAGGGAAGGGACTTCTCGCAAATTGGCCGAATACAGATTCGAAGAACGGAGGCTTTGTAAAAGCTTTTCAAGCGAATCTTTGTTTTCAGCGGCAAGCTCCGGATACTTCTTCAGCATGTCAAAAAATGCCGGAAACGAAAACTGATTCGAATGATAGGCATCGAAAGTATCGCGAGGAAAGTTATCTTTGAACCACTCTCGAAGCAGTGCTAAAGCGGCAATTATACCTTCCTTTGCGCTGTCAGCAGCCTTTTTCTCCTCTGAGGGCGGAAAATAGGCGTTGGATTTGATAGAATCCAGCTCTTTCACAGCGGCAACAAGTTCTCCATAAGCTTTTTCAAATCTATAAAAATTTTTCATATAAAAGGGGATTTTTTACGAGGCTTAATTTCTTCCCTCCTCAATCTATAATAATTTATTGATTATTGCTTAATGAATTAAGTATACATAATTAAAATATTTTGTCAATATGAGTTCGGTAAATATTTCTTGCTTTTTATTATTATTTTTTTTAGTATGATTTTGCCGACGGTCAGCGTTGGCGGAGTATCGAAACTCCTCTTGTAAATTAAACTCCTCTTCATGGGGGAGCTGGTTGAATATATTGAATAAATCAGACTGATTACAAGCAGTTTCGAACTCCCCCGCCTTGAAGGAATTTCAGGCGGTTTTTGCAATTTTACGGCAAAAACGTCAAAATTGTGTTTGAGTGAAAAAAAGCGGAAGAACCCTTGACCTCGTGCCTAACGGCACTCGGAGAGGTGACTTTTACATATTAAAGACGTATTTGTGCGGCGGGTTGTTACATTTTATTGTCATGCCTCGTTTTCTAGCAATCTACCGCTTCTTTTTCTAAAGAATTCGAAGATGCCTTGACCTCACTTCGTTCGGAGGGGTGACAGTTAATATTTGTGTGCCTAGTGGTACTCAGAGTGGTGACAGTTAATATCTATGCGCTGCGCTTGGCGAGCGATGACTTTTTTAAAAAAGAGTACCATGTGAGTGATGGCCGTTATAAAAAAAGGGTGCAGTGTAACTATATTCGTTTAAATACACCGTTCTCAATCGGCGGAAAATAAACACTTGGCGAGCTTATATCAATAATGTTATCAACCCGTGCAAATAAAGGTCCTTGATACAAATATGCTTTTAATCGCTGCAAATCAGCTGCTTCACCGCGAGCATAAACTATTACACTGCCATCATCAGCATTGCGGATATATCCGGAAATGTTACCGATTTTGTTTACTGTCTGGATAGCCCAATAACGAAAACCAACTCTTTGAACCCGACCGATTATTTGCCATGTAATATCCATTATTTTTGCAAATATTCCTCTATTTGTTTTAAGTCTTGACGAACTTTTTCGCGATTTTTTACAGCTTCTTCATCTTCACCCCAAAAAATATTCTGGTGTAATTCTTCCATAAATGACAACTCGTGTGCCTTAGCGGAATTTATTTTATTTTTTACCAAAGCAAAACCGAGTATTGTTGATTTTAGAGATGTCGCCGCTAAATAAAAAGCAGTAAGATCTTTTAAATACAGTGTTCCATACAGTTGTTGCAATGATTTACATTGTTGTTTGTTTTCTTGCGGAGGCTCAAGAGAGGTTGTCGGGATTAATTTTATATGGTATTCTTGTAACAGCCAGTCTAATAATGGTTGCCAGCCGAGTTTTTGCTTTTTCATTAATTCAGCGTTGCTGTTCCAAAATAAAATAACATCAGTTAAAGTAAAATCAACCAGAAGGTTGATTATTTCCGGTTGATTTTGTTTAACATATTTTTCAGCTGCTGCTATGTCTATCATTTAAACAGACCTTTAAGCTGATTTTTTATGTCTTTGGCTTGATTTTTTATACCTTTACCAATTCCTTTAATTGTATCTTGTGTAGTTGTATAACCGCCGGAAACCGTCGATTGTACACTCTTTTCTTTTGGAAAATGCTCGGCATATGTTGTTCCGCTTAATGCCGTGTGGCACGGAGAACTATCCGCTGAAAGAAATAAATCACCGGCATTATAGACCCCGCCTGTCGCAATAGCACCAATCACATTTTTAGCCGTCGCTGTTTGATTGATGCCAATAGAAGGCTTATTAATCGTGCCGGTTACTTTAATTAAATTACCTAAAATTGACGATATATTAACGTCGGTAATTTTTCCTGAAAAAGGTTGTAAATCAAGATTTATTTTATCATTACTTAGGTTAATTTTGCCGTCAGCAACTAAATAAAAATTATCAGCATTAATGGCTATGCCTTTGGGAAATTTAACCGTTCCGCCGGATATATCGCCGCGCACCACCGCACATTTTAAATTCAAATCACCATTGGTCAAATTAATTTTAACCGCCTGCAAAATTTGCGCAATTATATTGCCTTGCAAAGCGTTCAAACTTTTTATACGCATAACCGAAGGATCTATAAAAGAAACTATTTGTCCGTTCATGTTAGCTAAATATTGATCGGTATTCTTACCAGACGTATTTACTTTTATATCAAATGTTGTTTTACCACCGCTTTTAACATATAATTGTTTGTTGTTAGCATCGGAAAAAGCTTTATCTAACTGTTGTAATATAATATTTTTGCCGCTTATATTTGCTGCTGCCGATTGTGAATTGGCATTCACGGTTATATTGCCGTTTATGGTTCCGCTACCCGCAGTTATGTTTTTGATATTGCTTTTAAATACACCGTTTTTTAAGTTTGAATCAACATTAACATTGGTTAATACAATATCACCGCTGGTTATTTTTTTTATATTGGCATTTATGTCAGCATTTACCATCTTTAAATATTGATAAGGTATTACCGTATTTTTAATTAATTCCGAAGCCTGAGCCGAACCGATAAAATATTCGCTTAAACTACTTTTTTTTACCGGTGCGGACGGAGTTTTTTTATTGCCGGTAAAATCATCAATATTTAATGTATCACCCTTTATATTTAATTTGATGTATGGTAAATTTTTCGGCGAATCAACACTTACCGAACCGTTTATATTTATTCCTTTCGTATCAGCATTTTTTATATTAGCTTTAAATACACCGTTTTTAACGTTTGCATCACCCTTCAAATTAGTCACGGTTATTTCCGGCGATACAATCAATTTTTTAATATCTATCGTTATTTCACCATCTACCATGGTTAAATATTCATACGGAATGGTTGTGCCTTTTATATATTCTTCCGCATAAGCATTTGATATAAACCAACTGTTTTGTGCTTGTTTGCTTGCTTCAGGCATCAGGCTGTTTATATTCAATGCACTGCTGGTTCCGTCTAATTTTATATACGGACGGTCATTTTCCATATTAACATTCAACGTTCCGGATATTTTATTTTCATTACGTATGATATCATACGTGCCGTTGGCCTGCAATTTTTCTTGTATATCCCGTAATTGTCCGTCATAAACCAACTTATATCCCATCGCGTTAATGCGGGTATTAATATCAATATCATTAAAATTACTGCTTTGAATCGATTTTATCGAAGATAATACCGCATCTCCAAATATATCTATACCCGATACTTTGGTATTAAATCCTATATTAATCGGACTTTCTTGGTCAGCCATTTCAACGCTTAACTCATTAATGGTTATTGAATCTTTATCCGAAGTATATATGTCGGTTTTAGTGGTATATACAGAATCAATCATTATTTGCTTTTTTAGGAGCGGTAAAAGCGAAAATTTAACATCTGCATGACCAATATCAGCTATTTTGGCCGATGTTTCTTCATTGGCAATGGTTACATCATTTAACTGTATTGTCGGTTTTAATGATATACCAACCTTTAAATCTCCATTAATTTTAACATCTAAATTAGCGTATTTTCGTGCTAAACCCTCAATTTGCGGTTTGTAATTATTAAAGTCAGCAAAACTTAAGAACGCTATTATTCCCAATATCGGAACTAAAATAACAATCAAAAGTCCTATTAAAAATTTTTTCATTCTTTTATCTCCAATCCAAAAAATTTACAAGCAGAGGCAAAATGTGACGGTAATTCTGCTTTTATTATCATTCTATGTTTTAATATAGAAGTTAAATCAATTTTGTAGGCATGTAAATATAATTTATCAACAATTTCCGTTAAACGTTTACGTTCTTTGCCATAATATTTATCATCACCTAAAATCGGCGTTCCCATTGCTTCCATATGGGCGCGAATTTGGTGGGTGCGGCCGGTTAAAGGTTCGGCCTCTACCAATGAATATTTTTTTCCGGCCTTATCTAAAACTTTATACAAGGTTATCGCTTTTTTACCGGCCGGCGTAACTGCCATTTTTTCCCCGACTTTTTCTAATGGCTTATTTATTTCTCCTGCCGATTTATCCGGACAACCGCGTAATATAGCCAGATATGTTTTTTGTATGGTATGTTCGCGAAAAGCTTTGGTTAAAACTTCGGCAATTTTACGATTTCGCGCCAATAGTAATATACCGCTGGTTTCTTTATCTATGCGATGTACCAGTTTCGGCTTTTCCGAATTTTCATATTTCAAAGCTTCCAACATTCCGTCTATATGCCTTGTGGTATTGGTTCCTCCCTGAACCGCCAGACCTGACGGCTTGTTTAAAACTATTATATCTTTATCTTTATAGATAACTAACGATTTCATATAATCAATATCTTTTGGTGTTATTTGTTTGCTGTCCGGTTGAGCCTTTTCATTATCAAGCGGCGGAATTCTTACTTCTTGCCCCATTTTTAAACGTGTTGATGTTTCTGCTCGTTTACCATCTACTTTTATTTGTTTGGTACGCAATAATTTTTGTAATCGGCTTAAACTTAATGCCGGATATTCTCGTAAAAACCATCTGTTTAAACGAATATCATCATCTTCAGGCTTTATTTTTATTATACTTACACCACTCATTATTTACTCGTTTCTTTTTTCATTTGTTTTTGTTTTTCGGCTCGTAATTTATCAAAATATTCTATCCGGCGTTTAATTTCGCGTTCAAAACCACGTTCAACCGGAAAATAAAATTTTTGTCGTTGCATGCCTTCCGGAAAATAATCTTGGCCGGAAAAACCATCTTCTAAATCTTGATCATAAATATAACCGTCACTGTATCCGAGATTTTTCATTAATTTTGTCGGCGCATTCAATATATGTTTCGGCGGCATTAAAGATCCGGTTTTTCTTGCCGCATCATACGCCTTATACATTGCTTTATATACACCGGCTGATTTCGGAGCTGTCGCTAAATATGCAGTTAGCTGTAATACCGCTAAATCCCCCTCAGGAGAGCCTAAACGCTCATAAGTTTCACAACATGATATTGCCTGACTAACCGCATTCGGATCAGCAAGCGACACATCTTCTATCGAAAAACGCAACAAACGGCGCAGAATATAACGCGGATCTTCGCCGGCTACCAACATTCTGGATACCCAATAAAGTGCCGCATCAACATCAGAACCACGCAGAGATTTATGTACCGCGGATATTAAATTATAATGACCGTCATTACCCTTGTCATATACCGGAGCACGCGACTGTATAATGTGAATTATTTGATCTTTAGTAAAAATTTCTCCATTTTGCGCATAAGAATATATACTTTCGGCAATATTTAACATATAACGACCATCACCGTCGGCTATTTCTTTGATAAAAGTTCGGGCTTCTTCGTCAATCGGTAATTTTATACCTTCTTCTTTTTCCGCACGCTGTAATAATATTTCAAAATCATCACTATTCAAACGATTTAAAACAAAAACCTGACAGCGGGATAATAAGGCGGAATTAAGTTCAAAAGACGGATTTTCCGTGGTCGCACCTACCAATATTATGGTGCCGTCTTCCACATATGGTAAAAAACCGTCTTGTTGCGATTTATTAAAGCGATGAATTTCATCAACAAATAACAATGTTCCGCGGCCTTGGTTTGCTCGCCGCTCCTGCGCATATTGAAAAACTCGTTTCAAGTCAGATACACCGGAAAAAACCGCAGAAATTTGTTCAAAATATAAATTAGTATATTCCGCTATCAGACGCGCTATGGTGGTTTTTCCGCATCCCGGAGGTCCCCATAAAATAAAAGAGGTTATTTTACCCGATTTTATCATTCGGCCCAAAGGAGCCACATCGCTGACTAAATGATCTTGTCCGACAACTTCCTCTAATTTTGTCGGGCGTAAGCGATCGGCTAATGGTCTTTTAACCTTATTTGAAAACAATGTTTCCATATTCTATCTTTCCCGATCTATCGAGGTTTTATTATGAATTTTTTGTTCTTTCAGGCGTTCGCGAATTTCTTCACGGGCTTTATTTTGCTCTTCTTTTATATATTCTTCTTTACGTTGTTCAAGAACTTCTTTTTTATGCTGTTCTATTATTTTACGTAATTCTTCATTATCTTCTTTATTATTCTTTTTATTTTCTTTTTCATGAGAAAAAGTTTTTGCTATTTCTTTGCCTTTTTTAAATATTGTTTTTACTTCCGTACTGCCGTGACGGGCATCCCATTCAAAACTGCCGCGGCCGGTGAAAAAATCCGTAAAATCAATACCGCCGCTCTTAGGACGGCCTTTTTTTTGTTTAGGTGACATCATACGATTTAATTCTTCCGAACTAGGCATACGTCCAAGTGCTTGAGCTATTTGGTCCGGTGTTATAATACATTCACTTAAATCAACACCGGTTAAATTTACTCCGGTTAAATCACAGCCGCGTAAATCTACCCCGCGCAAACTTACTTGAGTCAAATCTATACGTTTCAAATCAAGTAAAGTTAAATTTAAGCGTGATAAATTAAGTTTGTAAGGAAAATATTTTGCTAAATATTCGACAAGTTCCTGTAATTCTTCAATGGTTAAAGAATCTAGATCAGCATCAACAAGTATAGCGTCTTGTAAATCGGCATTTTTTAAGCTGACACCATGCATTTTAGCACCGCTAAAATTAACGCCGATTAATTTTGCTCCGACAAATGTAGCACCACTTAAATCCGCACCGCTTAAATCCGCACCACTTAAATCCGCACCGGTAAATTTAGCGTTTTGTAAATTAGCATTGGTTAAATCTATTTCTTGCATATTACAACCACTGAAATCCGCATACATCAAATTTTCACCGCTATAATTGCCACCGCGAATATTTTTTCCCGTAAATACAATGTCTTGATTTATATTTTGGGAAACATTTTGCCACGAATCGCCGGTTATCGGAGTATTTATTTTTTCTTCCGACTTAAAAATATTCTTAAAACCTTGATGTTTCTTACCGAAATCAGTCATTTTAGAATTTTTCCCAATACTTAATGCATGTTATACTATTTTTTTTTAATTGACAATTAATTTCTTTCTTGTCGCATACATAACAGTATTATTAAAATACTCGGCAAGCTCATTAACGC
>CADBPX010000086.1 GCA_902796625.1 uncultured Pseudomonadota bacterium | reverse complement strand
ACTGATGCGAAGAACTTCCACGTGTTGCAAGATTCGGCTCAGTTTTTGCAAATTAATAACGGCCAAATTTACCCGACTTTATAAAAAACAAAAGAAGCATCCCTAAAGGGGACACTTCTTCCGTTCAATGGTTCAACGACGCTTAGACTTTGTTCTTGGTCTTTTTGCCGTTGTTGTTTTCTTGGCCGTTGCCGGCTTATTGGGATGTGTGAACGCCCAATTAATTGAGTCGTTCAAATTCCTTCCGTAAGGACAGTTGTTAATACTGTCGCAAACAAAAGAATTGTCATCCAAATCACGCGTCTTGACTGAGTAAATTCCGCCCAGCGGAGCTTCGGCGAAGTTCACGCTGTTTTCCAGCGCATATTCTCCGGTGTTATCCATAATGATTTCACCGAAGATAATCTTCTCCTCAACCGCGCGGCGCTTGACTAACACCTCGAGCCTTTCGCCCTTAGCATAGACTTTTTTATCCATGTAAGCAGCAATACTGGCCTTTGCTGAGGCTGATTTTTTATTGAACCACTCACACAAATTCCGGCAAAACTCGCTCGGTGTCTTATCCTTGTTATACAGGATACCAGATCCTGTATTATAGAACAACGACCCGAGAGCGGCGATGTCTGATTTTGACATCTTAGCCATCGGCAGATATTTCTGCATGTCTGTGAAGATATACTTCTCCACATGATGCGAGAAATATCGCATCAGTTCGTCCTTATCCTTGATGCGGTCAGTGCTTTTGACCGGCCGTCCGGAATAATGGACGGTGTTGCCGATGCCGATGGTCCATACTCTGCCCTTATTGTCCCAGTAGGCGTTAACCTTAACGCCTTCAAAATGGGCAATCAGGCAAAGCATGTCATACTCTGCCTCCTGGAATTTTTTGAATTCCGCGGAATCATTGTCAATCTCCGCATCTGCTACTGTGTCAGAAACTTCCGCCACTTGTGCAGAAGAAAGTGACGCAGCAAAAATGGCCAAAACAGCCAAGAAAAATAATTTTTTCATAAACTAAAAATTAAAAATTAAACATAATCTATATTTATCGCAATTATAATATATCACAATCAAGCCCGAATGTCAAGCAATCAGCCGGTAAAAACAACACCTCTTACAGCGTGTAAGAGGTGCCAATCAGTTTTAATCGGTTAAATATTTATTCGCCAAAATCGTAAATATCTGACCCGTCAGCCGGCAATACTTCCGTGGTTGCAGCTCCATCTCCGGCTGCTTGCGGCTGGCACAAATGCCAATAATTCACGGCATAGCTGGCAATCGCCAAAGCTAAAATCGGCAACACAACTTTTTCAAACGGAAAGTGCGCATGACCGCCGTTGCGCGCTTTCATCCATTGATAAAACACCGAAGAATAAATCAAAATCAGTGCCCCTAAAATAGCGCAGAATAAGAACGGATCGATATAGAAGAACAAGATCGGTTTCGGCGTATATACCAAATCTTTGATATAAACCCCTAAAATCATTGAGAGCGAGATAAGCATAATCAACTCATTACGAAATTTAAAACTCCAACCTTTTTTCTCAAACCACAAAATTGTCCAATACCCGATTAAAGCAAGCAATGCTCCGGCCCAAATGGCAATCACACCGTCGTCAACACCTAAGTTGCGCGCAACTTCCAAGCCGACAACTACCCCAACCGTACAAACCGCACAAGCCGGATTGGCCCATACCGGCGCAGTATAAAAGATAAAAGCTAAAACAAATAAACTTAATAACAACATTTTCCTTCTCCTAACAAAATCAAACTTCATCAGCATGTATCAACAATGACGATGTTATTAACCAAATAATCAATGTCGGCGCACTGACGGCTAACCAAATCGGAATATAGCCATTGGTTCCGAATGCGTAAACAACCTGTGATAAGAAATAAATCGAAAATCCTACGGCAATACTCAAAACCACCCGCCACATAATCGCCGAGCCGCGTAAAGTGTTTTGCAACATAAAGACAGCCGCCATCATCAACATTCCCACTAATAAAAACGGCGAAATTAGCAGGCTCAAATAGCGCATCCAGTGCAATCGCGCTGAAAATCCGGCGCGTTCATAAAAAGATATGGTGTCCGGTAACTGCCAAAACGAAATAGCCTCCGGCTCAATAAAATTTTCGGTAATTCTCTGAATATCAATACTGGTTTCATAAGCGTAATCGGTCATAGTCTGCACCGGCTCCCCGTTTGTCATTACCTTAACATCTTTAAGGTAAAAAATATTACCATCAAGGGTAGCAAAAGAAGCCTCATAATTTTTGGTAATTTGCGAAGCACTATTCAGCTCTGTAATACTGACGTTACGCATCCACACCGAATCATCGCTTTCCTGCCGCAAAGTTTTGGCCTGAATCAGCAAAACTTTATTATCTTCCACCGCCTCACGAATCCATAATCCTTTGGTAGAAAAGAGCACGGCATTCGGGTCATGATTATCCAAGCGATAATCCAAAACTTCGTGCCAAACATACATACGCGCAGCTAACGGATTAAAAAATAAAACATTGACTATTCCTAACAAAAAAGTTGCCAACATTAAAGGCTTAAGAAAGCTGAAAATTGAAACACCAGCCGAGCGGATAACCACAAATTCATTATTTTTGCTCAAACGCCAAAACGTAATCATGGCAGCAACCATCAAAACAAACGGAATCACAATTTCCACTGTTTTTGTCATGCGCGAAACAGCAAATTGAGCGGCAAATAACAAAGATACGTCATCTCGTCCGGAAACTTTGCGCAAAGCTTCAATAGCATCAAACATTAAAATAATGCCTAAAATGGCAAAAAAGACCATGAAAAAATTGCTCAATAATTGGCGATTAACATAGCGGCTCAAGATATCAAAAAACTTCATGGTAATTCCTGTTCTTTGCGGTTAAAATACGGATCTGATAAATAGCGTTCGATGCTATCCGGCAAAACCGTCACAATATTTTTTCCGGCCATTTCCTCGCGTTGAGCCAGATTAACGGCACCGCATAGCGCAGCCGCAGCAGAAACCCCTATCGGCAACCCTTCGAGACAAGCAACCTCTTGCGTCATTTTTAAGGCCTCGGAACTATGCACCTTATAAACTTCGTTCACCAAACCGGCATCATACAGCGGCGGAACAAATCCTGCACCTATGCCGCCGATACGATGTTTTCCTTTATTGCCACCGCTTAACACCGGACTTTCAGCCGGTTCAACCGCCATAACGTACAAATCGGGATTATAAGAACGCAAAGTTGATCCGACACCGGTAATAGTACCGCCGGTACCAACTCCGCAGACAATCGCATCAACTTCACCGCCGGTATCTTGCAAAATCTCAGCACTGGTCGTCAGTTGATGTGCTTCAACATTAGCCATATTTTCAAACTGCTTAAATTCTATTAAATTTGCCGAACGCTGTTTTAAAATTTCAACTTTTTGTAACGCACCGCTCATACCCTCCTCGGCCGGAGTTAACAAAACTTCAGCTCCGAATTGGCGAATCAAAGCAATTTTTTCCCGTGCCATATTTTCCGGCATTACGATTACCAGCTTGTAGCCGCGATAGGCACAAAAAGCCGCCAATCCTACTCCGGTATTTCCCGAAGTTGCCTCAATAAAAACCGTTTCCTCGTTAATCCGACTGAATGGCGCTTTTTTTATCATATTCAGCGCCACTCGGTCCTTTACGGAAAAAATCGGATTATAAAATTCGCATTTAGCGATAATATCAGCCTTAACGTTGTAGTGCTGCATTAATTTATGCAACCGCAATAAGGGAGTATGCCCTATTAATTCTTCTACCGAATCATAGATTTTTTGCATTTTTCCTCCCGCGGTTAAATCAGCCTTTAATGACTTCGTCAACCAAACTTTGGGTAAAATCTTTCAAACCGGTCTGACGAACTCTTTTCATTCTTTCAGCAAAAATAATTTTTTGCAACGTTTCCGTTCCCTGCTCAGGATTTTCGCAAACAATCACATAATCGTATTCAACCCAGTGTTTCATTTTTTCTAACACCAGATTCATCCGTTTGTTGATCGTTTCCTGACTGTCGGTATGACGTCCTTCCAAACGCCGGCGCAGTTCTTTAATTGACGGTGGCAACATATAAATTGCCACAACATCATCAGGAGCTTTTTCACGAATTTGGCGTAATCCTTCCCAATCCATATCAAAAACAACATCCTGACCGACATTCAAAAAGCTGTCTACTTCCGAACGCAAAGTTGCATAGCGTGCTCCGTACTGCGAATCAACTGCCTCATAAAAGGCATCTTCTTTAAGCATTTTATCATATTCGGCCTCGCTGACGTAATGATAGTCGACTCCGTCAACCTCTCCTTCCCGTTTGGCACGGGTAGTAACCGAAACGGAAAACTTTAAATCTTTATCTTGTTCCAACAATCTTTTAATAACGGTTGTTTTTCCCGTTCCCGACGGTGCTTCGACAACAAACATTACACCGTGGCGAACTTTATTTAGTTGTTCTATAATATCAGTCATTTCTTCCTCTTGCAAAAAACACCGTTTTGCATTATAGACTAAGTAAAACATAAATTTCAACCATTAAAATTTACGCGGGGTACATTTATGCAAAAAAAAGTTGAAAATATTCTGATTACCGGCGCTTCATCCGGTATTGGCGAAGCGTTAGCCGTGTATTATGCCAAGCACGGTGCCGAAAATTTATTTTTGAGCGGACGTAATAAAGAGCGACTTGACGCCGTACAACAGCGTTGCCAAGAGCATGGTGTTAAGGTATACACTAAAATCATTGATGTAACCGAAAAAGAAAATATGCAAAAATGGCTTGAACAGTGTGAACAAATTGCTCCGCTAAACTTAGTTGTTGCCAATGCCGGTGTTTCCACCGGCGAAGAAACTTCCGTCAACATCTTCAATACGTTCAACACTAATGTTATGGGTGTCATTAATACTATATGTCCGACGGTGGAACTGTATAGAAAACGCAATGATGAAAACAAGATAATTGCCATAACATCTTCAATTGCCGGTTATCATGGTCTTCCTTCCTGCCCGTCATACAGTGCCACCAAAGCCTGCACCAAGGCTTACGGCGAAGCTCTGCGGCAGCAATTGAATAAGGAAAACATTCAAGTAAATGTTATTTGCCCCGGTTTTGTAAAATCGCGCATCACGGATAAGAACACCTGCCCGATGCCGTTTTTTATGTCAGCGGAAAAAGCGGCAGAAATCATTGCCAAACGAATTGAAAAAAACGTCGGCCTAATATCATTTCCTTGGCCGATGCGCTTTGCAACGTGGTTGCTGTCAATTTTACCTAATCGTCTCAGCGATTATATTTACGCCGTTTTGCCGCATAAGGTTTAAGCCTGATTTAGCAGTATCCTTCGTAGTAAAGCCTTTTATAGCGTTCTAAAGGCTCTTCTTTTGCGTATAAAGATTGATGCTGTTCTTTCCATCGTTTAGTCACGATTTTACGTTCCAATGCCAACTTACGTTGCTCCATCTGTGCGGTTACAGATTCACGAGAAACATTGTAAAACTCTTGCATTAACGCCGGTGAACTGACATTTATGGTTGTACTCAAGCCCAATTTTTGCATTCTTTTAAATTCATCAACTATTAACGGACGCAATTTCCCCTTTAGTATTTGTAATCGGGCATATTTCGGATCGTCTTGCGACATTTTATCAAAACTGCAAAAATCTATTTGCAAATTATCGCCTTCCGTCCGAAGGTAAATCGACTTACCGATATCTTTCACTTCATAAGGACTACGTGATTTATTCAGCTTTTGTCGGGCAAAAAGGATTAACTCATGAATTGCCCCGCCGGACGGGACAATATCAACGAACACCCTTTCTGTCTCTTTTTCTTGCGAACAAACAACCCTATATTCTTTTACTGTCATACCAACTCCTTGCACACAAGGTGTATTATACACCAAAATGAGTAAACGCACAAGACTATTTTTTATAAAAAAAGCTTGATTTTTGTGAAAAAATAGCATAAGAGTGTGAAGCATTGGTGAGATGGCAGAGTGGTCGAATGCGGTTGACTCGAAATCAATTGTGCCCTTGCGGGTACCTGGGGTTCGAATCCCTATCTCACCGCCAATCATAAAAAGCACTCTTTCGAGAGTGCTTTTTTGATTCCGAGGTGAGTTGGATTTGAACCCCAGAAAACGGGGTTCGACTACCATTTTCTGCTTTCCGGCACATCACGCGATATTGCCTGCTAATTCAATAACTTTAACCCCCTTACCCTTGGCAGCCTTGCAGAAATTATAGGCTTTGCCCTTATATTCATTGTAGGCGATGATAAAATCGGTATTTTCTATGATGTAACGGTTACGATACACAATACATAACCTTTTGCTACCGAACTCACATTTTAGCGGAAAAATAAAATCGTCGAACCCCCATCGCCGGATAACCTCATCTTCCTCTGAAAATCCTGTTTTGTGCAGATCGGACATTTTTGATATGACCAAATAAATTTGTATTTTAGGATATTCTCTTTGCACCGCCAAAACCACATCATAAGCATCTTTTTCATACCCGCCGATTTCGCCGACCAAAAATGTATCAACATCTTCATGTTCTATTAAGTTGATAACTTCTTCTCTTATACGTGCTTTGAGATTAGGCGGTGTGTTATGCCCTATTTTGAGGTTCAAGAACTTATCATAGTTATTGCCTAAAAAGGCACAAATTTTTCCCAAAACGAAATCCCAATCAGCCCAACCAAATTACCTTACTAAGGCGATGGGTGTTGACAACTACAATCGGCATGATAAGTAGTCCGGCTTATTCGTTCAGACTTATTTCGCTGGCACCCACCAATTTGGTGAGCCCATACGACAAAGCGATTTTTATTAAAAACAATAAAAATCTCCCTTGCCCATGCCGATTAGGGTTGTCATACCCTTTATTGAGATTTGGGCTATCCCAATGGGGGATATTATATACGCCGTTTTCCCAAAAAATCAATAAAAAGCTGTAAAAAAATACGAAATTATAACAAGCGCGGTATAACAGATAACTATCCGCAATACGGCCGCAACTTTTGGGGCAGTTCACCGAAAAATAACTACGGCTTCGGCAGTTCTAACATTACCGACAATATCGAAATAACGTTTAAAATAAAGAAGCTATTTTCTCTTTTTTTTCATAATTTTAAATTAGCCTATTGACTTTTGTCTATTTTTTGTTATTATTCTTTTATCATTTTATATTTAAGAAATTTTTGTGTTTAAACGAATTTGGATTCAATCCTGTTTATATTGTCTTACTTAAATTTTTAATTATGGAAAAGCGTAAAAATTTTCTGTTTTTTGTGTTCGGAGTTTTGTCGGCTATTCTTGGCAGTTACCTCGCCAAAAAATCCAGCGACTTAATTAAACTTCCGGATATTGACGAATTAATTAATGATCCGTCCATGCAACATTGGTAAGAAATCAAAGGGCACACTGCACAACTGCAGTTGCCTTTTTTTATTGCTCCTCCAATTGCATATTCAAAACCTCGCAAACAACATCATAATCAAATCCGGCACGAATTAACGTTCCCATATCTTTTTGCCGAAAATCGCGCCGCTGTTCCGTCGGACGAAACGGACCGATTTTTTTACGTTGTGCCAGCCGTAGCGCCATTTCATGCGGATTATATTCCTGCGTAGCTAAAATTTCATTAATTTGCTGTTCGGAAATTCCCTTTTCGCGCAATTTATTTTGAATATAGCGCTCAGGTTTACCGGCACTGAGGTAGTTTCTGATTTTAATTTCCGCGTAACGAGCATCGTCCAGATAATGCAAACGGTGCAACTCTTGCAAAATTTCTTCAATCCACTGACCGGCTGTTTCAACATCAAAGTCCGGATTTTCGCGCTTATAGCTTGTTACTCTTTTTTGCAAAACATTGCGCAGTTTTTCTGTTGATGACTCAAAACGCTTCAAATAATATAAAGCAATATTTTTCAAACGCTGCGGAGTTATTTTTTTCTGCGGGCGCTTCTGAAATTTACGTTCATTATCTTTTACCGGATTATTTAGCGGAATCACTTGAAATTTCTCCTCCAATAAACTAAGTTTAGTTCTATGTTTAGCAAAAAGAGGTTTTTAAATTATGAACGATAAATGTCTTTCTTTTAATTTGGATAACAATGCTTTCCGCGGCCGTATTTTACGTCTGGATAATGTTGTCACGGAAATATTTTCCCACCGACACTACCCTGATAACGTTGCGGCGGCCTTAAGTGAAACCACCGCTTTGGGAATTATTCTGGCCAGCCTGATGAAATTTGATGGCATCTTCACCCTGCAAATGCAAGGTGACGGCCCGATTTCCGTTTTGGTCGCCGATGTTACTTCCGACGGCAAAGTTCGTGCGGCGGTAAAATATGATGAACAACGTTTAAATGCTGCTCAGCAACTGCGTAAAACCGAGGGCGAAATCGAATCAACACCGCATTGGCTCGGTAAAGGAACTCTGGTTTTTACCATTGACCAAGGACGACAAACCGATCTTTATCAGGGTATTGTTGATTTGCACGGCAAAAATCTTGAAGAATGCGCTTTGCGCTATTTTAAAAACTCCGAACAAATAGATACCCATTTACGGCTATATTTGCAAAAAGTCGGTGATGTCTGGAAATCAGCCGGAATTTTAATTCAAAAAATGCCGACCGCTGGGCATATTGATGACGAACAACAACAGCAATTGCAACAAAACTGGGAAGAAGATAAAATTTTACTCGATAGTCTGCGTCAGGAAGAAATATTTGATGCCAAACTGAGTATGGAAGATATTTTATTCCGCCTGTTCCACGAACATCAAGTTCGCGTTGTTAAAGAAAACGAGTATCATTTTGCCTGCCGCTGCAGCCGCGAAAAAATACAAAACACTTTAAGCTCTATGGCAGAAAAAGATATTGATAATATGATTGAAGACGGCAAAATAACCGCGACCTGCAATTTTTGCGGCCAATCGTATTCTTTCAGCAAAAGTGAATTGATAAAACATTAAATTTTAAGCATATCTTAATATTTTTTCTTGTAGATTAGCATTGATTTGCTATCATACGTATACAGGAATAAAAAAATGAATAGTCTGATTAAGGGAATATGTTTAACGGCAGCAGCCTTATTGCTGAATGCTTGTGCGACCATGAACAATGATTCGGCGGCACCGGAAAGATACAGCGATTTACATTTTGATAACAAAGCGCCAATTCCCTTAACGGTTAAAACAATTAATGTCCGATCCGAGTTTACACCGACATTTACGCGGCCGAATGTTGAGCACTTATTGCCGACTTCAATTGAAAAAACGGCAAAAACTTGGGCAAATGAGCGCTTGCAGGCCGCAGAACCGTCCTCATCACGCACTGCTGAATTTGTTATTAAAGATGCCAGTGTGGTTGAGCACGAAGAACGTTCAAACCAAATATTGCAAAAAGATCGTTTGAAATATCGCGCCAATTTAAATGTGGTTTTACGCGTTATTGACCACAATGCTTCGGCTCAAACTTCCGTTGAGGCCTTTCGTGAGCTGACCATGCCGATTGACACCAGTATTGAAGATAAAGAAAAGCATTGGAACGAAATGGTAATAAACCTCTTCCGCGCATTTGATCAGCATATGGAAATAAACGCGCAAAAATCTTTAAATATGTACATAAAGGACAATAATACCGTTACCACATATTAGTGAGCGGAAATTTTTTGAAATTTCTTTTGCGAATCGAACATCACAACCGGTAATTTGATAGTCATGATTTTGCCTTGCGAGTTGACGGCCTGACAGGTTCCGTAAAGAACCGCTGCCGCACCGTTAATGGTTGTTGTATCTTCAAACTCAAAACACTCGTTTGGCTCTAAATCCGGCAACTGGCCGTGAAAGCCTTGCGTACATTCATAATGATTGTTTCCCCAATTATCGGTCACGCAAAACTCTTTACTCAGCAGACGAATCGGTTCATCAGACTTATTTTCAATGCGCAGGCAATATGCCCATAATTCATTTTGCTGTGTATCGGAATCCAAAAGTTCCGGATATATCGAAACCGCAACCTGTTCATCTTGCGCCGTCAATGTTTCAAAATCTTTATTTTCAATCATTAAGATAATCCTCTTATTTTTGTTAAGGATTCATTAACCTTTGCAAAAATTCAAGAGGATTTTAGATTTATACAACAAGTTATGCACAAGTATTTTTAAGAACGTCCGTATTTATCTTCGTAGCGCGTAATATCACTTTCATCAAGATTTTCACCGGTCTGAACTTCAATAAACTCCAACGGACTGATAGTATTGTTTTGAATGCGATGCTTGGTGTGGACAGGAATGTAAACACTTTCGCCTGCCTTTTTAACCAAAGTTTGTTCACCGAGCGTAACCGTAGCGGTTCCGGTAACAATAACCCAGTTTTCAGCCCGATATTGATGGGACTGCAATGACAAAATTCCGCCGGGCACAACTCGGATACGTTTTACACAAAAACCTTTACCACAATCGACAACTTCCCAAGTTCCCCACGGCCTGCTGTCATTTTGCCCGCGCATATATTTGTTTATCATAGTGATATCCTTTTTTTTAGTTTACACCAATTAAAAAATAATATACACCATATGCATAAAGTTGCAACAAATTTTGTAAAGATAAGGGATAAAATGGAAGCATCTACGGTGGTCAGCGAAGCTCTTGCCATTCAGCGTATCATTAATACCGAATTGGCAAAAACCGGTGACATGGAGGATAAACTTGAGCGTATTCTTAAAGCATTCACCACGGTAACCAATTCGCGTGAAACATTATTATACGCGACCGTTGATGAAAATTATTTGGAGTATATGGGCGGCTACCATGCGCAAAATTATAAAAATAACATTCGTTTTGATGAAGATGATATTGGAAAATGTGCGTCGGCAAAACGTCCGATAGTTCAGATAATGGAGAAAGAATATTGCTCCCGTCTCAGCGTTCCGATTTTGCGATTAAACAGCACGGCCGGAGTTATTGCGATTATTCAAGTCGGGACTAAAGGTTTTACCGAACAGCAGATAGAATTGGCCGAAACACTGGCTTTAGTTTTGCAAGATTTGCTGTCTGCCAAAGAATTTACGGATTATCGAAATCAAATTATCCGAGAAAAAGGTTTTGTAGTTCGCAATGTTTTGCATGGTAGCCGTATGAATAAGGGCTATGGCGTCGGAAGAGCGGTTATACACCACCGCCATCGTGATTTACAAAATATCTTTGCCGAAAACACCGAGTTGGAAAAATCCAAGCTAGCCGAAGGGCAACGGCGTATGGTTGAATATATCGATAACAAAATATCCGAATCCGGTAACTATTTGGGTAATACGGCGGAAATAATGGAAGCTTACAAAATGTTTGCGCTGGATAAAGGATGGTATAAAAAAATTACCGCTGATATTGAAAAAGGCTACACGGCAGAAGCCGCAATTGAACACGTTTATGAAGATATCTGGAATAAACTTTCGGCAACTAACGATCCTTATTTACGCGAAAAATTATATGATCTGCGGGATATTTCCGACAGATTGCGTTCATTTATTAACGGTGGAGATATTGATACCCAAATTGCTCCGGACGAAGACATTATAATAATTGCGCAAACCATGGGACCGGCCGAGTTAATGGACTATAATTACGAAAGAATCCGTGGTCTGATAATCGAAGATTGCACCCCAACCATGCATGTGGTAATTGTGGCTCGCGCTTTAAACATACCGGTAATTGCCAAAATTCACGGGGTAATGAAAGATGTTAAAGCCGGCGAATTGATTGCCATTAACGGTAATGATGCGGCTGTATATATTGATCCGTCCGAAAGTGTAATCAGTGAATATCGCAAAAAATCAGTTGGTTTAAAAAAAGTTTTTGCCGATTTAAAAGATATTGCCGATAAACCGAGCAAAACTATCGATGATATAAAAATTAATCTTTTTCTGAATTACGGATTGGATCTTGACTATAATTATATCGAACCGACACGTTGTGCCGGCATTGGGTTGTATCGTACGGAAATAACCTTTATGACTTCTGATAAGTTACCGGACGTTGAATCGCAAATCCGGCAATATCAGAAATTATACAGCCTGTTAGATGATAAAAAAATTATTTTCCGCAGTTTAGATGTCGGTTCGGATAAATTTTTGCCTTACTGGGGAGAAATTAAGGAAGATAATCCGGCAATCGGTTGGCGTTCTATTCGTATTACTTTAGATCGCCGAGCTATTTTACGACAACAAATACGAGCCATGTTGCGAGCTGCAGCCGGAAAAGAGTTAAATGTTATGTTCCCGATGGTTTCAACCTTGCAGGAATTTTTAGATGCCAAAGAAACTTTAATGTTGGAATATGAACATGAGAAGCAACGACAGAATCCAACAGCAAGAAATGTTAAAGTCGGTATTATGATTGAGGTACCTTCAATATTATTTCAGCTTGATGATATTATGCAACATGTTGACTTTGTGTCCATCGGAACTAATGATTTGTTCCAATTTACTTATGCTTGTGATCGCAGCAACCCGAGACTAACCAGACGCTATGATGTTTTATCGGCACCGTTTTTGCGCATAATGAAAACCATTGTTGATAAAGCCGGACAGTATAAAGTTCCGTGCTCGGTTTGCGGGGAAATGGCCAGCAATCCAATTGAAGCGATGTGTTTAATTGGCTTAGGCTATCGCAATTTATCCGTATCGGGGGCGGCATTTGCCAATGTCAAAAAAATGGTTATGAGTATGCGATATGAAGATGTCTCAGACTACATAAGAACCTTATTAAAGTCGACAAAAGTCAGCCTGCGTCCGCAGTTAACGGCATATGCGTATGATCATGGTATTGCAATCGAATAAAAAGTGTGCTATATAAACGCGGCAAAAGGAGAAAAAAAGTGAAAGAAGCTATCGAAGATGAGAACGTATCGCAAACTGTGGGAGAAATTCTGCGTGATGCTCGTTTAAAAAAGGGCAAAACTCTGCGCGATGCCGCCGATGACTTGTGTATTCGTCGGTTTTATCTGGAATCTATTGAAAAAATGGAAATAGATAATCTGCCGCCGCGGCCTTACAATGTAGGTTTTATCCGCAGCTATGCCGAATATCTTAATTTAAATGCCGAACGAATCGTCAGCTCCTATAAAAGTGCTGCGGCAATAAATACCGATAAAGATAACAATTTAGGTGAATATACTGACGAAACAACAGAAGCATTTCGTCCCAAAATCCGCCATGTAATCCTCGGACTATGCGGATTGGCGGTTCTTATATTCTTATGGACTTTTCTGAAAAATGATAAAGTTAATGTTGAAGATTTAACCACTACAGAAACGGAAACAACCGGTGTAGTACCGGAACCGGAAATCATCAGCGAAAGCGATGAAATACAAAATACCGCATCTGATGCCGAATATGAAATTCCGCTGGAACAAAAAGATAATACAACTGCTGATGTGCCGGAAGAAAAAAGTGAAAACGATACTACGGATACAGTCGCGGAAAATCATCTGAAAATCAAATTAACCGGCCCTTCTTGGTTGGAACTCAAACAAGGTAATAAAACTCTTTTAAGCGGAATATATAAAAAAGATTTTGAATTTGAAATTCCCAACGGGGAAAATACCGTTATTTCCGTCGGCCGACATCAAAACGTACAGTTTTATGTTGAAGGTGAATTAACACCTCTTGCTTCGGCAATGAAAAAAAGAAATATTTTGTTAGACTCGTTTTTTAAGAAGAAAAATTAGGTATATCATGGAAAAAATACAAAGTGTGCGTGGCACCTATGACCTGTATGGCGCCGCGAAAAGAAAAATGAAAAAAGTTGTTGCGACCGGATCGCAAGTTGTCGAAAAATACGGCTTTGAAGAAATAGAAACGCCGATTTTTGAATTTACGGAAGTTTTTGCCCGCAACTTGGGAGATACTTCCGATATTGTCACCAAAGAAATGTATTGCTTTGAAGATAAAGGCGGGGAAAGTCTTACCCTAAGACCGGAGGGAACGGCCGGTGTAGTACGAGCTTTTGTTTCCAACGGCATGCAACAAAACTTACCGGTAAAATTTTATTATTCCGGACCAATGTTTCGCTATGAACGCCCGCAAAAAGGTCGGCAACGGCAATTTACCCAATTCGGAGTAGAACTCTTGGGAGTAGAAACTCCGCAAGCCGATGTTGAAGTCATTGCCATGGCTTACGAATTTTTGGAAAAATTGGGTTTAAGCGGACAGGTAACCGTTGAAATTAATTCTTTGGGCGATGCTCAAAGCCGCGATGCGTATCGGGCAAAGTTAGTGTCATATTTAGAGCAACATTATGATGAACTTTCGCCGGATAGCAAAGAACGCTTGACCCGCAATCCGTTACGTATTCTTGATTCAAAAGAAGAATGCGACAAAAAAGTGGTAGAAAATGCTCCGCTTTATGCAGATAGTCTGAACACGGAATCGAAGAATTTTTTTGCCGAAGTATTGCGTCTTTTAGATAAATTAAACATCAAATACCGGGTTAATAATCGACTGGTTCGCGGCTTAGACTATTATACACACACGGTTTTTGAGCTGACAACCGACAAGCTTGGCGCGCAGGGTACGGTATTGGCCGGCGGCCGTTATAATGGTTTGGTCGGACAGATGGGCGGCGGAAATGTTGCCGGTATCGGCTGGGCTTGCGGAGTTGAACGCTTGGCTATGCTCTTAGATAAAGATATTGATCTGCCGCGACCGATTGCTGTAATTCCGGTAGGTGAAGATGCACAGGAAACGGCAATGCTAATTGCCCAGCAACTGCGTCAGGCCGGCTTTTGTGTTGAACAAAGTTATAGCGGAAATATGAAAAAACGCCTGATAAAAGCCAATAAAGTTAATGCGCAATATGCCGTTATTCTCGGTTCGGAAGAGATTATGCAAAATCTGGTTACCGTCAAAAATTTAGACAGCGGCGAGCAAAAAACGGTAGCAATGAATGATTTAGTTAAGGAAATACGGTAATGAATTTTGAAGAAAAACTGGCCAATGTCGTAAACCGCTATGAAGAAGTTCAAGCATTGTTGGCTTCCGGTGTCGGCACTGATGAGTTGGTAAAGCTTAATAAAGAGCTGGCCGTATTGGAACCGGTGGTTGTTGCCATCAACAACTATCGTCATGAACTGCAAGTTATGCGTGA
The DNA here is from genome assembly GCA_902796625.1 of uncultured Pseudomonadota bacterium. GTDB lineage: Bacteria > Pseudomonadota > Alphaproteobacteria > RF32 > CAG-239 > RUG410. The sequence continues at coordinate 15,899 of CADBPX010000086.1, read as the reverse complement.
TGATGAGGCTATGTTGCACGATGAAAGTCTGGACAAAGAAATGCGCGAGATGGCCGAGGCGGAATATTATGAAGTTAAGGAAAAGTTGCCGAACTTAGAAAAAGAGATTCGGGTTTTACTTTTACCTAAAGATGAAGACGATGAAAAGAATGCCATTTTAGAAGTACGTGCCGGCACCGGCGGTGATGAAGCGGCTTTGTTTGCGGCCGTATTATTTGAAATGTATCAGCGCTATGCCCAAAAACAAGGTTGGCGTTTTGAAATTTTAGACGCTAATGAAAACGGCTTGGGCGGCTATAAAGAAGCGTCGGCAAAAATTACCGGTAAAGACGTTTTTGCTAAACTGAAATTCGAATCCGGAGCACATCGGGTGCAACGTGTACCGGTTACCGAATCGCAAGGCCGCGTCCACACATCAGCGGCCACGGTTGCCGTATTGCCGGAAATAGAGGAAGTTGATTTGTACATTAATCCGGCCGATTTAAAAATTGATGTTTATCGTGCTTCCGGAGCCGGTGGTCAACACGTTAACCGTACCGAATCGGCAGTGCGAATCACCCATATTCCGACCGGCATAGTCGTACAGTGTCAAGATGATCGTTCGCAATTTAAGAATAAAGAAAAAGCGATGAATCACTTGCGCTCTAAACTTTATGAAAACCAAAAAGCTACGATCGATGCCAATTATTCGGAAAAACGCAAACTGCAAGTCGGCAGCGGTGATCGCAGTGAGCGCATTCGCACATACAATTACCCGCAGGGACGCGTTACGGATCATCGGATTAATTTAACTTTATATAAACTTGATGAAGTGGTCTCCGGCGAGGCTCTTAATGAGATTATTGACGCTCTGATCATGGAAGATCAGGCTGAACGTTTGGCTGAAATGGATTAAAAAATTGAGGTAACATCAGTGACCAAGAATAAGGAAATTCTGGATAAACTCGATGACAAATATAAATACGGCTTTATTACCGATATTGAAGCTGATACGGTTCCGTGCGGTTTAAGCGAAGATATTATACGGATGATTTCCGCCAAAAAGTCCGAACCGCAATGGTTGTTGGAATGGCGGCTGAAAGCGTACCGATATTGGCTGACGATGCAAGAACCGCATTGGGCAAAACTGTCTTTTGAACCGATTGATTATCAGGCACTGCGCTATTACGCTGCCCCAAAGCAAAAAACGGCGCCAAAAAATTTAAGCGAAGTTGATCCGCAGTTGCTCGAAACATATAACAAACTCGGCATTCCGCTGAAAGAACAAGAAGCTTTAGCCGGAGTGGTAGCTGTTGATGCTGTGTTTGACAGCGTTTCGGTGGCAACAACTTATCGAGCACAATTAGCGCAAAAAGGCATCATTTTTTGCTCAATTTCCGAAGCTATTAAAGATCATCCGGAATTAGTGCAAAAATACCTCGGCTCTGTTGTACCGTATACCGATAATTTTTATGCCTGCCTGAATTCCGCGGTATTTACCGACGGCTCTTTTGTATATATACCTAAAGGGGTACGTTGTCCGGTAGAACTTTCCACCTATTTTCGCATTAATGCCCGTGGCACCGGTCAATTTGAGCGCACTTTGATTGTGGCCGAAGATGACAGCTATGTTTCTTATTTAGAAGGTTGCACCGCGCCGCAACGTGATGAAAATCAGCTTCATGCGGCAATCGTGGAAATTGTGGTTTTAAATAATGCCGAAGTAAAATATTCTACAGTGCAAAACTGGTACCCCGGAGATAAAGACGGCAAAGGCGGAGTTTATAACTTTGTAACTAAGCGTGCGGCCTGCCGTGGTATTAACGCCAAAATTTCGTGGACACAGGTAGAAACCGGTTCGGCGATTACCTGGAAATATCCGTCGTGTGTGCTGCAAGGTGATAATTCGGTCGGCGAATTTTATTCGGTGGCCATAACCCATAATTGCCAACAAGCAGATACCGGAACCAAAATGATTCATATCGGGAAAAACACTCGTTCGAAAATCATTTCCAAAGGTATTTCTGCCGGCAAATCAAACCAAACATATCGCGGTTTGGTAGAGGTAGGAGCTAAGGCCGAAAATGCCCGTAATTATTCACAATGCGACAGTTTGCTGATTGGCCGAGATTGCGGCTCACACACGGTGCCGTATATTCGCAATCGCAACAAGACCGCCGTGTTGGAACATGAGGCAACCACCTCAAAAATCAGTGATGAACAGCTTTTTTATTGTCAACAACGCGGCATTAATGAAGAAGAAGCAATCGGTTTGATTGTCAATGGATTTTGTCAGGAAGTTATGCAAAAGCTGCCGATGGAATTTGCCATAGAAGCCGGCAGATTAATTAATATCAGCCTTGAAGGGAGTGTCGGATAATGACCGAAGAAGAACTATATAAAAGAACCATCAGAGTCTGGGGCAAAGAGCCGCAAATGATGCAGGTTATTGAAGAAATGGCGGAATTAACCAAAGAAATATTGAAAAATATTAATCGCAAAAAAGATAATATTCCGGAGCTGATTGAAGAAGCGGCAGACGTAGAAATTATGCTGGGCCAGCTCAAATATTGCTATGGCATTGCCGAGCAAATTGCCGCTTATAAGGCCAATAAGCTGAAGCTGATTGAACAGCGTTTAAACGATTGGGAGAAAAGTCATAATGTTAACGCCAATACTGGAAGTTAAGAATTTATCGGCCCGTGCCGGTGATAAAGAAATTATCAAAAATTTCAGCCTGACAATCAATGAAGGGGAAATTCATGCCTTAATGGGACCGAACGGTGCCGGAAAGTCGACTTTGGCCCATGTTCTGGCTGGCAAACCGAATTATGAAATTACCTCCGGCAGTATTAAATTTTTGGGCCGCGACTTGCAACAAATGAAACCGGAAGAACGAGCAACCGCCGGTTTGTTTTTAAGTATGCAATATCCGGTTGCCATTCCCGGTGTTTCAACCGCTAATTTTCTCAAACATGCCGTTAATGCCAAGCGCAAATATAACCAGCAGAAAGAGCTTGATGCCGCTGAATTTTTAAAGTTATTGCGAACGGAATCCGCGGCATTGAATATTCCGGCCGAGATGCTGAAACGTGAAATTAATGTTGGTTTCTCCGGCGGTGAAAAAAAGCGCTTGGAAATACTGCAGATGCGACTTTTGCAACCGGCTTTGGCAATTTTAGATGAAGCCGATTCCGGACTTGATATTGACGCTTTGCGAATCGTTGCCGAGGGCATAAATCGCTTACATAACGAACATAATGCATTGCTGATTATTACCCACCATTTGGATTTGCTTAATCAAATAACTCCGGATTTTGTGCACATCTACTATAACGGGCATATTGTCCGCACCGGTGATAAAAAATTGGCCGAAGAACTGGAAGAAAACGGCTATAAAAACTTTGTGGAAAATGAATAAATGAGTTTTACGGAACAAAATATTTCTTTATGGGGTGAAGATATTCCTTGGCTGTCCGGCTTGCGCCAGAAAGGCCGGCAGGCTTTTACGCACTGCGGCTGGCCGACGGCCAAAAACGAAGCTTGGAAATACACGGCATTTTCACCGGAAAAATTACATAATCCGCAGATTATTCATGAAAATCGCCATTGTTCTGCCGATTGCCATTGCCGGCACAACCACTCGCCTTTTCCGTTTAAGGTTTATACCGTAGAATTCTGCAACGGACAGCTTCATGACGAAAATTTTGCCGATGATTTACCGCAAGGAATAACAATCAAATCGTTGGCCGAAGCCATATACGACGGAGAGGCGCAAAAATATTTAGGTAAATCTTTTGCCATGGAAAATTTTCCGTTTGCGGCTCTTAATACTGCATATATAGAACAAGGGGTAATGATTTTGGTTGAAAAAAATCATCAGCTTGATGCTCCGTTATATGTGCATTATCATGTTCATGATGAAGCTGACTGTTTTTGCAATATCCGCAATTTAATTATCTTGGAAAGTAATGCCTCAGCAACGATTATTGAGCACTATGAAGCCGATAAAAATGCTGCTTACTTTACTAATGCAGTAAATGAAATTTTTCTGAACAACTCAGCAAATTTGCAGCATTATACCTGGCAAAATGAGGCCTTAGAAGCGCATCATGTTGCTTTGAACAGTGTGCAGTTACGTACCGACAGTTCATATAATTCTTTTATTTTGCAAAACGAATGTGCGACATCTCGTCATGAAAGTTTTATTAACCTGCAACAACGCGGAGCCGCTGCAGAAGTAAACGGCGTTTATCGTCTGCAAAATAACGGTGTTTCCGATATTACCACCAACATACGCCATTTAGCCGAATCGACTTATTCCAACCAGTTGGTAAAAGGCGTAGTCAATGGTCAGGCTAAAGGTGTTTTTCAAGGCCAAATTCATATAGCTCCTGACGCAATTAACACGGAAGGCCACCAGCTACATCGGGCTTTACTTTTGAGCAACAGTGCCGAGATTGATTGCAAACCGGAACTGGAAATCTTTGCCGATGACGTGCAATGTTCGCATGGAGCAACGTGTGGCGACTTAGATCCGGAACAAATGTTTTATATGCAAACACGCGGTATTGATGAAAATACAGCACGGCAGCTTTTGATCACTGCTCATTTGCAAGAGGTTATTGAAAAAATACCGCAACAAAATATCAAAGATTGGTTTTTGCAACTTATTTAGATTTGCCGTTCTGCCGCGATAAAACGCGATAAATTGCCGGCCGCATATTTTTGCCCTGCCAAATTCCGCGTTTGTGCTGTTGGGCTGTAAGCAGTTCTTTTTGATACTTATCATTGTCACGATACGGTATAGCCCAGCCGGCGCGAACCATTTCCCGATTAAGACAGAGTTTGCCGACAAAACATTCGCAAAGCTTCCGTCCGTAGCGGTCTTTTTGCGGTTCACAATTACAGTGCACTTCTTGGTTATCAATCAATTTTTCCATATAGCGAAGTGCCTCTTGTCCACAGCTATAATCATTTCCCGCAGCATCTTGGCAAACCTGTAAAAATTCCGGTGCATCAATACCATCAACACGAATACGTTCACCGGCAATTTCCAACGAATCGCCGTCAACAATTTTAATTTGGGCGATAGCCGCGTTAACACTCATTATCCCGCCGATCAGGCCGCTTATAAAAAAACGATACTTCATCTTTTCCTCTGAGAGGATCATATAATAATATTTTTTTTGTGCAAGAGCATTTTATTTACTTTTCATTCATATAATCCTGTTAAGGTTGATCATATAGAATTCTAACTTATAAAGGTACCGCTATGTTAAAAAGAATAGTTTTATTACCGCTTTTAGGACTGATTATGACCGCGCAAACCGGCCCTGCTGCTGCGCAATATATGACGGCTCCGGCTCAGCCATATCAGTATGCGCCGCAAGTTTACTATAATCAGCCGCAAACCATGCCGAGTTACGAGGCAGGCGGATACTACGCTCAGCCGGCATATGTTGAACAGCCGACGGCATATCCGCAAATGCAATCTCAACCGGATCGTCCGAAAACACCGGCCTCGGTAATTGTCTGCCGTTCAAAGCAATGTGCGCCGGCAAAACTTTCAATGTCGAAAGAATATATCTACAACACGTTATTGCATATGTTTGACAGTAACGCACGGCAAAAAGCCCTAGTTTGTGCGGCTGATTCTCACACTCATGCCTGCACCGAGGAATATTTATATTTACCGATAAATGTAGGTATAACTCCGGCTTATATGTATATTGATGATGTTAAAATCAGTGATGTTTCAATCAGCGACAAAAATACGGCGGCTTTGAATCTAATGCTGAACTGGGGGATTTCTTATAACGGTCAAACTCCGACTTGTCGACCAAGCAAAACCCTGCTTTATGTCAAAGATGTCAATAACATTATTATCGAAGATAACGGTTATAACTGTAAGATGACAACCATTGGTACAACCAATATTAAGACCATGTTTGCCGTTGATTATATTGATTTAGATTACGGCTATATCGGCGGATTTTATTCCATCGGTTTGTCCGGACCGGCTAACGGAGGCGGTTCAGGATATATGCTTTTGCGTTTACCGAATGATATTTCAATGAACCCGAAGGATTTTATTGTGCCAACGCAAGAAAATAATAACAGCGATAACGGGCAAAATGCCGGAAGCGTTTCAAATGCTATAAACGGTGGCAACGGTGACGGATTTATGGTCCAAGGTTCACCTGATACGGAGCTAAGCGGAACAAGCGTTCCTAACGTTGATACGGTTATCCGCTACAATCATGCTTCACAAGATTATGATCGCCATCAGGCTCAGCAGGCTCGTGAAAAAGCAACAATGATGCGTTATAACGGCGTTCAGGTTTTCCCGATCAGCACTTCAGCCGCTTCAGCAAACAAAGCTGACAATCTGAAAGATGCCGTGGAACAAACACTTGAAAAAGCTACTGAAGAATAATTTAACGAAAATGCTTAAAAAAATCCGCCCAATTCGAGCGGATTTTTTTAAGCTCACAAATTGTTATTTACGTTGAATATCTTGCAAATATTTATTTCCTTATCCGAAATAAAGTCTATAATTCTAAGCTATGAAAATATTAAACAGATATATAGCCAAACAAATCATTGTCGGATTTTTATTGGTTTCTTTTTCTTTGTTGGCCATGCTGTGGCTGACGCAATCGTTGCATTTTGTAGAAATGGTAACAAGACAAGGACTGCCGGTTTACTTGTTTGCGGAAATGACCTCGTTGTTAATGCCGCGTATATTTAATATTCTTTCTCCGGTTGCCGTATTTGTTACAGTTTTGTTTGTATATAATCGTCTGATAGCTGACCGTGAATTGGTTGTTATGCAATCAGCCGGCATCAGTCCGTGGCAAAATGCCAAACCGGCAATTTTGGTGGGAATTCTCCTGGCTTTGCTCAATGTCTATATTATGAATTTCGGTATTCCAAAGGCGGAAAATCGTTTTCGTGACTTGGAGTGGAAAGTGAAAAATAATTTAACACAAATGATTTTCCGTGAAGGTGAATTTACCACCTTAAAAAACGGCATCACCGTGTTTATTGATCACCATGAAGATGACGGCTCAGTCAGCGGAATTTTTGTCAGTGATGAAAGCAAACCGAACCTGAAAGTTACGTTAACTGCCGAAAAAGGCCGCTTGATTGAAACCAAAAACGGACCGCGAATTCTGTTTATCAACGGAGTACGGCAAGAAATTAATCAAGAAACATTCAAATTTAATACTCTGGCCTTTTCACGTTATTCGGCTGAATTCAACAACGTCGGTAAAAAAAATAAGCGCAATGCAACCGTTCGCGAAAAAAACATTCTCGAACTTTTGCGCTCGGCAAACGACAAAACCTTACCGGCCCAAGAAGTACGCCGTAACATAGTTGAAGGCAGCCGGCGTTTGTTATATCCGCTGTACAATATTGTTTTTGCGCTGTTGGCTTGCGTAGGCTTGCTGATCAGCTCGTTTAATCGCCGCGGACAAACTAAAGTGGCCACGGTGGAAATTTTGGCTATGATTATAATCAGCGGCGGTGATCTGGCTTTCAGTAACTTGGCCGGCCGCTCTTTATACATTTTACCATTGCTGTACTTAAATTGTTTTGTACCAATGGCAGTATGTTTGTATCTGTTAAAATTTTATAATCCACTTTATTTTTATCGTCGCATACGGAGAACTGCATTAAATGAAGCATAAAATTATCATAGCAACAATAACTCTTTTTTGCGGTATAAATCTTTATTCACTACCGGCATGGAGTGTTACCGAGGCCGGTGAAATTCAACGTAAAACCGAACATACCCCGCATGCTGAATTATATGTTGCCAATAACATTACCGATCTAAACGTAGTTAATACCGCATCGTCAGATGAATATTCTGCTGAGGAGCCGATTAATTTCAGTGCCGATGAAATGATTAACGATGAAAAAGGCAATATTGTTACGGCACAAGGAAATGTTGAAATTCAATATAACGGAATGCGCCTGCAAACAGATAAGCTGGTATATGATCAAAATAAAGACCTTATTACCGCAATAGATAATGTTCGCTTGCACGCTTCCGACGGTTCAATAATTTTCAGTGACCGAGTTTCTTTGTCAGATAATATGACCGCCGGAGAAATGCAACATATCAAAGTTCTTCTTAAGGACAAATCACATGTTTGGGCCGAAAATTTTCATAAAAAAGATAATCAAACCAAAACATTAACATCAGCGGCATATACAGCTTGTGACATCTGTGAGGGAAAAGATCCGATGTGGCTGATTACCGCTCGTAAAGTTCAACATAATGAAAAAACGCAAGACATAAATTATAATGATGCTGTAGTTCGTTTTAAAGGTGTACCATTTTTCTATACCCCGTTTCTGACTCATCCGGATCCGACAGTTAAACGGCGCTCCGGATTAATGAATCCGTCATTCGGAAGCTCCAACTTTTTGGGGTTGTTTTTACAGCCGCGTTACTTTATCGCTGCCAACGACCAAACTAATATTATGCTGTCGCCAATAATATCTGAAGATAAAGGCATTATTTGGAGTGGAGCTTATCAGCAATATTTTTATACGGCTGATACCTCCATGACCGGAACTTATCTTAATGACAGTGATGATGATCGACCGAAACATCGCGGCAATTTTTTTGCAACCGGACGCTATGATATTAACCAGAATTGGCGCATGAAATATGACTTAAAATACGTTTCGGACTATATTTATTTGAAAGAAATGAACTTGCCGTATGAAGATGATGCATGGCTAACTTCAAATATTAATTTTGAAAGATTCTCCGGCCGTGATTATGCATCTGTTGAGGCATATTATTATAAAATGCTCAGTTACAACCTGCATCGCCGCAATGCGGATCAATTCCGCCGCATCAATCATCGCAAACCTTACGTGGCTCCGCTTGTTGATATCGAAATGTATACCGATCCCAGTTCAATCGGATCATATTTCAAAAATGAAATAAGCACAGCTTCAGTTTATCATCAAAACGGCATGCAAACCCAGCGGTTGACATCTATTAACTCATGGGAATTGCCGCTGACCACTCCGTTTGGCGAAAAATATCGTTTTGTAACATCTCTCAAGTCCGATGCCTATTATGTTAATCGCTATCAATATCTTCCGAATGACAAATATACCGGCACAACAACCAGATTTTTTCCACAAGCCGGCGTAGAATGGCGGTTACCGTTTGTACGAGCCACTCAAGATTCACGACAAATTCTAGAACCGGTCATTGTCGGTGTTGTAGCTCCGAACGGCGGTAATAAAATAGAAAAAATTCCAAATGAAGACAGCCAGGATGTTTATTTTGACGATACAAACGTCTTAGATTTGGATCGTTACGCCGGTTATGATCGTAATGATACCGGAAGCCGATTGAGCTATGGTTTACGATGGAGCACCTATGGCAATATCATAGGCCGTACATCTTCGTTTATAGCCCAATCTTTAGAAAAAAGCAAAAATTCCAGCTTTGTTGAAAATTTGGATAGTCGCAACAAGAGTCATTTCAGCGATTTGGTCGGTCGTGTTAATGCCGAGCCGAACCAATATCTGGATTTAAATTATCGGTTCCGCCTTGATCGCAAAACATTAGATGCTAAATATAGCGAACTCGGTGTTGATGCCGGACCGTCATTCTTACGCGGGTACGTTTCATATATCTTTTTGCAGGGTAATACATATTATAACGACTTATATTCCGAGCGAAAAGAATTATATACATCTATACGCGCCCAGCTTTCACAATATTGGTCATTAAGCATTTTTAATCTGCAAGATCTTACCGCACACAGCCGCGGATCTTTGGAACGTGGCGGCAGCGTTATTTATGAAGATGAGTGCTTTAAATGGGTAACAACGGTAAAAAAATATAACAGCAGCAATCCAAGTCTTGACAATGACTATGAATTTGGTGCAACATTCTACCTGAAAACAATCGGTAGTTTCGGTTCATAAAAGTGAGGATAGAAATGAAGAAAACAATTTTAATTTTAATAGCAACATTTTTCTGTACCCTTAACGCACAAGCTGCAGAAGTTAATGTAAGACAACTTGATGCCGCATCACGTTCTGCCAATTCCGGATCAATTATGTTCCGCCAAAATGCCGAGCAATACCGTCAACTTTCCGATGAGGAAAAACAAGAAATTGAAGCGCAGCGAGAAGCGGCACGGCAAGAAGAGGAAATGTATCGCAAACAGCAGGAAGAATATATGCGCCGTGCCCGTGAAGAAGCCATGCGCCGCCAGGAAGCTGAGCGTCGTGCCGCCGAAGAGAGACAACGTGCCGAAGCCCTAAAGCCGATTACCTTATATGAAAATAAACTCAAAATTTATGCCTTGGTTAATGGTGAATTAATTACCAGCCAAGACATGCAAAGCCGCATTAATGCCTTTATCTTAACTACCGGAATTCCTTATAATGCACAGACCAAAAATATGATTATCAGTAAAGTTTTGGAAGCCGCTATTGATGAAAAATTAAAAATTCAAGAGGCTAAGAAGAATAAAATTCGTGTTACTCAGACCGAGGTCGATAATGCCATTCGCGAATTCGAGAAAGGTAATAAATTACCGGCCGGGCAATTGCGCAAAATTTTGGCTGATGCCAAGGTAAGTATGAAAACGTGGACAACCCAAATAGAGGCTGATATTGCTTGGCGTAAATTGATTAATAATCGCAGCTATTCACAAATTCACATCGGAGAGAGTGCTATTAACCGCGCCATGGATGAAATCAAAAAAGACCGCTCGATGCAAAAGTGGATGGTTTCGGAAATTGTTATCAGTAAAAAAGATGCCAAAGATTTAAAACAACTGGCTGAAACGTTGCGCCATGATCCCCGCTTTGAACTTTATGCCATGCAATTTTCACAAAGCCCGAGTTCAGCTAACGGCGGTCAGCTCGGTTGGATAACCAAAGGCAAGTTGGCACCGGTATTGGAAAATGCCGTTCTTAAAATGAAAGAAGGCGAAGTTACCGACCCGATTGCTTATGGTAATGATTATTATATTTTAAAATTGGATAAAATATTTAATCCGCAAACCGACCAAGCTAAGTTACCAAGTAAAAAAGAAGTGAAAAATTTCTTGGAAAATAAAAAAATGGAAGAAATCTCCACGCAATATATGAAAAAATTGCGCAGTCAGGCGTTGATTGAAAAGAAAATTTAATGCAAGAAATTCCCAGCTTAAAAGATACAGTTACTCAGTACGGCCTGCTGGCAAAGAAATCGTTAGGCCAAAATTTTCTTTTGGATATGAATGTTACCAACAAAATTATCCGCTCGACACTGGAAGCCCAAAAGAAAGACAGTTTTACCGGTGAAGCAGTTTATGAAATCGGTCCCGGCCCCGGCGGTTTGACCCGAGCTATTTTAGCGGCGAATCCGCAAAAATTGACCGTTATTGAAATGGATAAACGTTGCATACAAATAATGCAGGAATTGCAATCTGCCGGACATCCGGAATTGATAATTGTTGAAGGTGATGCTTTGCAATATAATTTTTGTCAGGATAATAAAGTTCCGACAAATATCATCAGTAACTTGCCTTATAATATCTCGGTTCCTCTGTTGCTGAATTGGCTGAAGGATATTACGCAATTCAGCAGCCTAACTTTAATGTTTCAAAAAGAAGTTGCCGAGCGAATTCTAGCTTTGCCAAACAATAAAAATTATGGACGATTATCCGTAATAGCTCAACTGACTTCGCACATAAAACCCTTGTTCAATTTAAATCCTAATTGCTTTGTCCCGGCACCTAAAATATGGTCTACCGTATTATTGTTTCAACCAAAAGAAAAAGCAATTGATAAAAAATTATTGCATATGGTAGAAAAAATAACCGAATTAGCATTCGGGCAACGCCGTAAAATGCTACGCCAAAGTTTAAAATCATTGCCAAATTTGGAAAGCTTTTGTGCGCAATTAGACATTCCCCTCACCGCCCGCGGTGAAAATATAACCCCGGAACAATATTTACAACTGGCGCAATTATATCTTAAAGGGTGAAAAGAAAAACCAACCAAAAAATTACCAATATCAGCGTTGAAAAGCCGATAAAAACTTGGCTATCTTCATTATAAATTTTTGGCTCGATAACCGGAAAACCGTATCTGTTGGCGTATTGATCGCCCCGATAGGCTAACATCCAAAATAAGTATGAGACATAGCACAGCAATAAAAACAAAGTTATTCCGGAATTAAGAAAATCGTACTCCCAATTCAGCAAGGTCAGCACAGCCAATCCCAAGGCCGGTACGACCCATCCGGCTCCGGAATTAAAATCATGCAGCCGGCGGATTGATATCGTTGTTGTCGGGATTAAGATGTATAAGAGAATAACTTCCATAAAGATATGATTTAAGTCAAAAAGCCGAATAAACAGCAACCATATACCCAACAGTACGATAGTTACCGTCATAAAAGCCCAATATTCGTAGCGCGTTGTGCGTCCGTCAATCTTAAAATATTGCCGAATAGCCTCGCTCCAACACTGGAAAATGCTCTTAACTTCTTTATTTTGGTTCTCAGTCATCTATTTCAATTTATCGCAAAAACATAATTGAAGGAAAGGCACTATATTGCAAGTGCCTTTCTTTATCAGCAACTATTTTTTCAGCTGAGCCGCAACTTCGGCGCTGAAATCTTCTTCTTTTTTCTGCAAGCCGTCACCAAGCTTAAAGAATACATAACCGCTTAACTTTACATCGGTTCCTAATTCCTTAGCGGCATCAGCGACAACATCTTTAACTTTTTTATCCGGATCCATAATGTAATTCTGTTCCAAAAGCACAACTTCTTCATAGAACTTACGAATACGTCCTTCGACCATTTTTTCGATAATATTAGCCGGTTTTCCGGAAGCAGCTGCCTGTTCGGTAAAAATACTTTTTTCGTGTTCAACGGCAGCGGCATCGACACTGGCAATATCCAAAGCGATCGGAGCTGTTGCGGCGATATGCATTGCGATATGCTTACCCAAATCAGCTAATTTTGCTTTATCACCGGTTGATTCTAAAGCCACCAAAACACCGATTTTACCCAAACCGGCACGCGCGGCATTATGAATATATGAGCTGATAACACCGTTATTAACGCTGATAACTTTCGCACGGCGCAAGTTCATATTTTCACCGATACGAGCGATCATATCGGTAAGGCGTTCGCCAAAACTTTTACCGCTGGCATCTTGAGCATTTTTCATTGCTTCAATATCACCGTTATTTGCCAAAGCAACGGCAGCGGCATCTTCAACATATGCTTGGAAAATATCATTTTTAGCCACAAAATCGGTTTCCGAGTTAACTTCAACTACGGCGCCTTTATTACCCTCAACTTTTACGGCCACCAAACCTTCGGCAGCGATACGGCTGGATTTTTTAGCTGCCGATGCCAAACCTTTTTTACGCAACCAATCTACTGCACTCTCCATATTTCCGTCAGCTTCGACCAAAGCTTTTTTACAATCGAGCATACCGGCTCCGGTACTTTCTCTTAATTCTTTCACCATAGCGGCTGTAATTTCTGCCATAATTTTATTCCTCTAATTCTAAAATTCATCAAACTCGGCGCGGCGCAAAGTTTTATGCCGCGCCATTTCTGTTATAAATAACCCCTAGCGTATTTATTGATTAGGCTTCTGCTTCTTCAACTTTAGCTGCTTTTTTGCGCGGAGCTCTTTTTTTCGGCGCCGGCTTTTCGGCTTCTTCTTCGGCAGCGGCAACATTATCGGCAGCTACCTCTAAACCTTTAGCAGCGATTTCAGCCTGCATACCGTCAAGAATTGCTCCCGACATCAATTCGCAATAAAATTGAATAGCGCGGATAGCATCATCATTACCCGGTACTGGGAAATCCACTTCATTCGGATCCGCATTGGTATCAATAATACCGATAACCGGTATATTCAGCTTTTTAGCTTCTTTAATAGCCAAAGCTTCTTTCGGAGCATCAATTACGAATAACATATCCGGTTGACCGCCCATATCTTTAATACCATCAAGCACAACAGCTAATTTTTCACGCTCTTTTTTCAAGTTCAAGATTTCTTTTTTAGTATAGCCTTCATAAGCGTTATTAGCTTCCATTTCGTTCAATTTGTTCAAGCGATTGATTGACTTATAAACTGTTTTCCAGTTTGTCAACATACCGCCCAACCAACGATAGTTCACATAATATTGACCGCAACGAACGGCATTTTCTTTTACGATATCCTGAGCTTGTCTTTTGGTTGCCACAAACAAAACTTTTCCGCCCTGAGCCACAACGTCACGAACAGCGTTCAATGCGTTATACAGCATCGGATAAGTTTTTTGCAAATCGATAATATGGATATTATCTTTTTTTCCGTAAATAAACGGAGCCATTTGCGGGTTCCAACGACGAGCGTGGTGCCCAAAGTGTACGCCAGCTTCAACCATCTGACGCAATGTAAATGTAGGAATTGTCATATTTATAAATCCTTCTTTTCCGGTTAAACCTCCGCAGATTCTGGCTTTTAACAGCACCGGAGCGAGTAAATCGAATCGACCACCCGCCTATCTGCGTGTGTATTTGTTATAAAGCCGCCCCATGCGACTTCGGGTTATATTTAACATAACCGCACATTTTTGCAAGCATTTTTTTCACATTTTATAATTTTTATGTGCCGCAATATATAACCTTACAGCTTCGGTTCCGCTGTTGATGGCGATGATGATGTATTCAACTGCTCTTGCGCTTTATTTTCCAGCCACATTTTATGAAAATTAAGCTCTATCGGTTCGCCGACTTTAGTCCCGTTCTTATACAGCCCTTTTTCATCGTAACGGAAATTTATTTCTGAATTGTTCTTAGTGATATCAATTGCCTGTCCCAATCCCAAAATCATGGCACATTCTGGCATTTCATCGGCACGCGGATTATTGGCACACATCTTGGCTTCAGGTAAAATATTGTACAAATTTGTTATGACAATTTTTGCCGTACCGTTAAGATATCCGTTCTTCTTTTGATAATCGGCCGAACCGGAAATTGAAGCATTGGCATATAAAAATTTGACATCCATATGAACCTTGGACGTATCAAAAAGTTCATCTAAAATACGCGCAAATTCTTCTTCATTTACCGCATTCTCATCAGCCATAGCCTTCTCCTGTAAGTCAGCCAATTTGCCGACAGCCTGTTGAGATATATCTGTTATAACATATTTCATCGCAATCGTGCGCAATTGTTTAACAAACTCTGGAACATTATCATTAAGCGCGATATTATTTATAATGGTATTGCCGTCAATTTTCATATTACTGTCCGGTTGAAGAGCTATATTCCCTTTGGTATCAACATCAAAAGCCACCTTCGTACCAAACAACGGCAGATCAATTTTAACGCCTTGCACCGCAACCCGTGACCGCGATGATAATAAATTGGCATAGTTGTGTAATAGCTTGGTATAATCAAATTCGGTTGTCTGCGGCCGGCGATATTCAGCATCGGCAGCCTGGCGCATATTTTTAATTTGCACCGTTCCCAAAGAAAAGTCCAAATTAAACATGTCAAATGTTGCATCAATCCGATATTTTATATTTTCGCCACTTTCGGATATTTCTTCATTAGAAGTCAAATTTCTTAAGTTACCGATTTCTTTCTTCAGTCCGGTTTCTTCATCTTTTTCCACATATGTTGCATCAATAATATTGCGCTTGGTAGCACTGATTAATCCTAATTCCGGAACAAAATTAAATTCTTCCGTATAGGTTTTCATTTCAACGTCTTTCAAAAATGACAACGTTGATAAATTATAAATCTGAGCGATTAAACGATTAGGAGAAGAATTTT
Organism: uncultured Pseudomonadota bacterium; assembly: GCA_902796625.1. Classification (GTDB taxonomy): domain Bacteria; phylum Pseudomonadota; class Alphaproteobacteria; order RF32; family CAG-239; genus RUG410. Next base: position 85 of record CADBPX010000086.1, on the reverse strand, counting down.
CAACCTTATATTGTGCCTTGCCGTTATAGTCATTAATTTTGCGACAAGTAAGTTCGGTAGCCGCAATCGGAGTAATTTCGGTTTT